>JAIXPV010000410.1 GCA_027486105.1 Runella sp.
GTGACTTCTTCCAACGTCACGGCTACGGCAGGGGGGGCCTGCTGGGCGGCTTTTTGCTCCTCTTTTTTACCGCAAGAAGCCAGCAAAACAATAGACAATGCAGCGGCAAAGTAGTGTATGGGATTCGAATACATATAATTCGGTGATTCAGTTTTTAATAATTAAGTTGGCCAAGGGCGCGTTGTACGTCAATTTTATTGGAAAGAACCTGATAAAGCGCGTTGTAATAATTGATGCGCGCCAGTCGTAAATCAGTCTCCGAAGCGATGACTTCGAGGTAAGTTTTGATGCCCGACCGGTATTGCAGTTGAATGATGTCGTAGACTTCGCGCGCCAATTCCATGTTTTCTTTTTGGGTAAGCAAATTGGTCAAGCTCCCTTTATAACTGCCCAAAGCCCGCACATATTCGGCGTTGACGTTGAGTTGCAGGCGCTTAATGTCTAAGTCAATTCGCTTGAGCTGCCACTCGGCGGTGTTGGTATTAATCTTACGTTTTCCTCCTTGATAAATAGGAAACGAAAGCGTAATGGCCGCAAATGAGTTAGGGAAATTTTTGGAGTATAAATCCAAAAACTGATTGTTTTGGAAGTTTAAATTATAGGCTCCGTTGGCTGCTACTGTGGGCAAATAGCTCCATTTGGTGTACTGATAATTATATTCCAATAAGCGCTTTTGGGTATTCAACAACTGATACTCAATGCGGGAGGTATATTCGGCATTTTGGAGGGTGTCCAAAAAAAGCTCACGCTCCATTTGTAGGCTATCGTACTGAAGATGTAGCTCCTGCGCTTTCGGATACGCCATCAAGGATTTGAGGTATTCAATTTTTCCTTTCAAAATTTCCTCGTTGCCTTTCTTTGACGCTTTGGTATTATTGAGGGAAATCAGCGCCCGTTTGTAATCAATTTTATCGGCAACACCCGCTTTGTACTGATTCTGCGCATCTTTCAGGCTGCGCTCTAGCCGCACGATGTCTTCGTTGGCCACGTCGATTTGCTGTTTGGTGGTCAAAACATCATAAAAGGCTTTGGAGACATCGACGGCCAAATCGGTTTTGTTGGAAGAGGTTAGTTGATTGGCCTGCAATCGTACCTCATTTTGGGTGCGCCGGGCCAAAAGCACGTCGCGGTTAAAAAGCGGTTGCGATATCGTAAACTGCCCCGCCGAGATATTGCTCACGCCCAGCTTGACGGGATTGCCGCCGATGATGCTGGTTTGGACAATAAAGTTATGTTGCAGGTTGTAATTGAAGTTGATTTGGGGGTACCAATCAGCCAGGCGGCTTTTGATGTTATTTTCGGTAATGCGCTCATCAATCACCGATTGTTGAATGGCGGGC
Source organism: Runella sp. (assembly GCA_027486105.1). Lineage (GTDB taxonomy): Bacteria > Bacteroidota > Bacteroidia > Cytophagales > Spirosomataceae > Runella. The sequence continues at coordinate 1,341 of JAIXPV010000410.1, forward strand.
TGATTTTTCAAAGCGTATTTTACGACCTCTTCCAAGGTGGCTTTTTCCAAGGTTCCGCCTTCTACCGATGCTTGCGATTGCGCCAAAAGCAGGCTGGGAGGCGGAGACAGGAACATAACGGCAATCAGCGCTAAAAAAAACTTTTTATCTGATTTTGACCAATAGCTCATTCAGGGTAAAATTATGATAGTAGGAAGAAATTAAAAGAGATTCTTGCAACGAGAGGGTAGATACTTCAGGAACCGTTGGGTAAAAAACGGAGTAATAAAACGGAAGAATCGGCAGAATAATGACATCCACTCTTCGCTTTCCAGTGCGTGATTGCAGGAGCGAAGATGCATACAGGCAATGTTCTCATAGTGTTTAAATCCTTAAATGACCGGACTATATTTCTTTCTGATTATCGGTTAAATAATACAAAACCAAAGGGCTTTTTAGAAAGTGTAAAGAGTCATTCGGGGTATTAAGAAAGTTCTGGTTGGGTGGATAGTAACGCAATGGGTATAGGTTATAAAACAATAATTTTTTAAAAGCGTTCACGCTTGGGGCAGATATGGCGAACGCACAATAAATAATTTTTAAGGATGAAAAGCTTCCTGAGTGGCGTAGAAACGGTGAAAAAATCTTTAGGATTTGAGGGATACCCAGACGGCTTGACCCAATCCAAAAATCTGTATTATTTTCTCGATGGCATGGGCAACAACGATTCTGATTTTACGGTGGGGCAGCAATGCTTGAAGCAGGAATGGGGAATTTTTTTAAGCGCTAAATCGGCAGATTAGCCATTTTTGACCGTACATTGAGCATTGCCGAACTGAAAAGTTAAGAGATAAGACAATTTAATCACCTCAGTGGCGGGTCGCCGTTAACTATTGAGCCGTCTTTAAACAGGTTTGATGCGCTGAGTCACGGTTTTGCCAGTGGCGATTTCTGTTCCTTTTAACTCAATATAAAGAACATTGGGAGACCAAAACGAGCCACCGTCGATGCGGATGAATACCCGGCTCAGTACGCATTCTTTTTTATTGATTGCGGTATATACCTGATATTGATTTTGGGCATCTTTCTTCAATAAAAGGGGAAGCTTAGAATAAGCCACTGAGCGCAGTTCATAGCGGTCATTTCCCGTCGGCTTTACGTTGATTCCGTAGGCGAATTTTCGTTGAATGTAGTTCAGGTCTTTACGCATTCCTCCCTCTGGATACCGAATCCAAAACGCACGAACAGGGTCTTCTGTCTCTAATTTGCCGTTTTTATCCACGTTGATTTCGTAGCAAATGGTATTGGTATTGGGGTCGCGCTGGATATAAAACAGGAGGCCTTTAATTCCGTTGGGTACGGGAAAGCTTTCGGGGTCGGGGAGTGGTGCTTTATCGGTGCTACTGCTGGGCGTCGAAAACGATAGAAATAGCGGTGCAACAAGCAACCACAAAATAATTGAAAGTTTCATGATTTTAGTTTACTGCAAAAACAACTTTAAACGACCGAAGACCAGGCTTCTGTCCATGAAAAAACCTTTTCGTACCCCTCATGAGTTCCGTAATTCAGTACTTTTTCAACCTTGCTGAAATCGCCTGAGAAAGGGCCAGAAGCCTCAATATTGATGGTAGCCATGGCCGCTCCAAACTCGCCTGCTTCTTCCACGTCAGCTCCGGCTATCTTTTTGGATAAATACCCCGCCATGTACGTATCGCCACAACCCGTTGCGTCCACTATTTTTGTGGGCGTAAAGGCGGGGATTTTATGAAAGCGATTATCGGTATAAATCACCGAGCCGTGGCTACCCAGGGTAATGATTACTTCTTTAACGCCCATGCCAGCCAAGTATTTGGCACCTTCTTGCACCTTACTTTTGCCCGTCAATACCTCCATTTCAAACTCATTTGCCTTCAGAATGCTCACGTGCGGTAGTGCCTCTTTTTTGTCGGCCCAGTCTTTGTAAAGCACTTTTTTTTTTTTTTTTTACCGCAAATATCCCTGAATATCAAGCGAAACCATGCCTTTTGTCGATAGCAATTTCAATAGCTCCAAGGAGATGTCATCCGAAAGTAAAGGGCCTAAATGGTAGATTTTGGCGGTAATATCAGGCATGACAGGAACATCAAACGGGGAGGCTTTCTGCAATACGTTTTGTTCGCGGTGGTTTTGATTCTCGGGGTAAATGTTCTCAAAATATACCGAGTGTTCACTGGGCAAAGCATATACTTCAATGCCTGATTTGCGCAGGTCGGCAACCACTCCCAACTCACTCGTTGCCAAAGCCGTTACCAAAGCATAGTCTAATTGTGCCTCTTGGATGGCTTTGGAGAAATAAAAGGAGGTGCCTCCTGGCATATATTTGACCGACTGGGGTGTCACTACTTTATCAAGCGTGATGTGCCCGATGGTGCATATATCGTACATACTCTTCAATGATTTGGTGTCAGTATTTTTGTAAAAATGCGTCTAAGCTAAATATCAAAAAGTAAGCAATCGGAATGATGAATTTACATGTAAATTATTTAACTGCCTAATTTTTAGATATTTAACTTCGTTGGTGCTTAACTTCTCAATTTTATAACTTCCTCAGGTACCAAAGCAAAATCATGGATTTCTACATCGGCGACGGAGTCTGTTTTGATAGCGGCTTCTTCCCAACCTTGAATATTTAGCCAGATTGTTTTGCAGCCGATTTCGTGCGCTGGAACAATGTCTTTGCTGTATGAATCGCCAATGACTACGCAGGCTTCGGCGGGCAATTGTAACGCGTCTACTCCGAGTTGATAAATGGCTGGATTGGGCTTTCTTACGCCCACCACGGCCGATTCCACCACGGCGTTGAAATATGCAGCAATCCCAAAATCATTCAAAACACTGTTGATATTTCCGTAAAAATTAGAAACCATCACCAGCGGATACTGCTTTGAAAGTTGCGCCAAAACGGGGGCGGCCTGCGCCACGGTTGTTTTGGCAAAAAGATAACAGTCCGTTGCAATCAGCTCAATGTTTTCAGGATTAACCTGAAAACTGTTGTCTTTTAAAAACTGAAACTGTTGCTCCACCTTGAGCCTTAAGGTATCTAAAAAAGTATGCTCGGGTTTCACAATCGGGTGAATCGCCAAGGCTCTCTCACCAAATGAGTACGCTTTAGAAAATGTTTCTTGGTCAATTTTTACCCCGTATTTTTGGTAACTGTTCCACAGTACACCCCCCCAATGCAATCCATTGGTGTCGATTGTACCACCATAGTCTAGCAAAACTCCTTTTATCATAAACGATTTACTTTAAATAATGGGTGACAGATTTACCAAAAAATTATGATTTATTTGAAACGGTTTCCAAGGCAGTTTCTTTAACCACTGGTTGAATGTTTGTACGTTGGAGCAAAAGCAACCCAATGCCTATCCAGACCAACTCCCTGATACGCACCACGATACCGATAAAGAGGCCCGTTGCGGCGGGCATTCCGATGCTCTGTAACGCCAACGCCAAACCCCCTTCTCGGGTGCCGAGCTGCATCGGAAAGAAGAAAATCAGGTTGGCAAACAACGAAGAACCAGAGCTAACAATCAGCGATTCTATCATCGACATATCCAATCCGATGGCTTGGGCCGTAAAGTAAATCTCGGCGCAACCCACCACCCGGGCTGCAAATTCTAGCCCCAGCGAGGCATAAAAACGCGGCTTGCGCTCAGCGTAAAGAATTCGGATTTGCTCGTCGATTTCGTGCAATGCGTCAATTTTCTCGGCCATAAAGCCCTTCACCATTTTATTGACGAAGTATATTTTTTCTAACAATCGAAACGTACTGACCGTAAAGCCGCGTTGGTAGACCCGAATAAACCAAAAGCCCAGCACCAAACCCACCACCAACATGAGGCCACAACCCGCGAGCATCAGCGTACTCAACGGAACAAAAGCCACGATGAGCACAATCGACGCCAGCCAAAACAACACGTGCGAAAACATGTGCATCAGGCTGTATAACAAAACCGATGACGTGGCCTTGCGGATGCCGAGTGCGGGCTTGAGCAACATGATGCGGTACGGCTCGCCGCCCAGCGCCACAAACGGCGTAATATAATTGATAACGTAACCCGTAATCGTCAATCGAAGCACCGACCAAAAGGAAAGGTTGCTTGCGGGCAGTTGGGGCTCTTCAATGATGGCTTTGAAAGCAAAGGCGTTTAAAACATAAATCACCAACCAGCTGCCAATGACCGGAATAAACCAAAAACCCATTTTTTGGATGTTGGCTCCGATGACGTCAAGCCCCATGCCATAAATCATATAGCCCAGGAAAATGACACCTAGCACCAAAAACAGGGCTTTGTATATCGTCGTACTCTTCACGTTAAGACACGATTTTTTGGTAAAAATGACGACTTACTTTCTCCTGACTCACGCACATATAGATGAGAATGGGGTTCAGAATAAAGATGTCGAACAGAAAATAAATCCACGCTTGGTTGATAAACAACCACAAAAACAGAAACAAAACCCGCGTGTTGAACTGAATAATATTGGTATATTTCATCAGGGGCTTATTTTGTGCCCTAAACTCAGTGATAAGCCATTCTGGTAATCCTGAGCTATATTTTTGGCGTACTACACCCAATAATTTTTGCAGATTGGGCGAGAAGCTTTCCTGCATTTTGGTATAGTTTAAATAAAACCTCGCGACCAGTTTCATGCCGAAGTTTTTACCCCACGTAAGCGTGTCGTATTCTTTCTGCAACTCGCGGCTGTTGTCCAATTCGCTGCCTGAAGTGCCTTTGATGAAAAACAAATGCACGTTGCGGTAGTAATCGGCCATCGCCGACTGCACCACGTGCGAAGCCCCCGCCACTACGCCAGGTACCCAAATAAACGCGCTCCAACCTTCGTTTTGGCTCCGTAAACAAATGGCAACGTGAATGGAAATAAACCAAAAATCCCCCGCCGCCCCGTCTAATATACGTCCTAGTCGGCTCTTGTTGTTGGTCATGCGGGCCAGCTGCCCGTCGGCGCTGTCGAGCGAGTTGGCAAAAACCAACAGCAACATTCCGATGACGTTTATCCACAGTTCTTGGTAATAAAAAAGAATTCCCGCCGCTACGCCAAAGAAGATACTTACAATGGTAACTGGGTTGGGTGTAATGCCGACTTTGGCGCAAAAAAGGGCTATTTGATAGCCAATCGGTCGATAAAACCAAATATCAATTTGCTCTTCGGTGTCGCTTGATTTTAGCGAATTTTCAAAAGCACTGCTTTTGGGTTCCTCTTTTTTTTCGGTGGGTATTTTTTTGGTCAAATTTTCCATCAGGCGGCTATGGTAAATTGTTGAAAAATGGCTTGAGCAATCGACTCCGCGGCATCTTGACGGCACGGAGCAAAGCTCGGCCAGTCGTTGAGGTCAATAATATGAAACCGCCCGTCTTTTCCTACGATGGCATCTCCACCATACACGTGTACATCGAGTGCTTCGGCCGAGGCATTGGCGGCTTTGCGGAGCGCCTCCTCGTCAAAAGGATAGTACAGCGATTTGCCGTTGATGTTTTCATAATCGGCGTATTTGTGGTGGTTGTTGGCGTATGGATAAAACCAATAGAAAAAATCGGTATTGCGTACGGCATAAAACTTCACCAAATCGCCCATCAAATGCTCGGAAATGACGGCGTCGGGAATATCCCGGAGTGCGTATTCACGCAATATCTCCCGGGCTTCGTCGGCACTGGCCGCAAAGGTCACGTCTTCTTTGTGAATGGCGTGAAAATCGCCGCGTTTGATCCAAAATCCTTTGCCAGGCAGTTGCTCAAAAACATCATTTCCAGCATAGGAAGTGGGCACAATAAAGCTTTTGGGATAGGGAATGTCGTTTTCGACCAATCCTTTGGTCATATTTGTTCTAAAACACTTTTCGATTCCAAAACCCGAATTGACAACGACTTTGCCCGCCAATTCCAACTCCTGCAATTTTTTTACTACTTCTTTCTGACGAGCCATGGTAAAAATAAAGCGTTGCTCAACCGTCTCTTTTTGTAGAAACTCGTCTTCGCAACAGATGCTTACCGTGCATCCCAAGCGTTGAAGTGCCTGGGCAGTTAATGAAAAAATGGCATCATCATTTCCGATATGATTGGGTGAAAACTTCTTGTTTCGGTGTACTCCCAGTAATTCAAATGTATCCATTATAAAACAACTTCATGATTTGGTGTCTGCTGCGCGTGGCTCAAAAAAAGCTCGGCAGTGGTAATGTCCCTTACGTGGTCTATGTCCACGATTTTTGAAAAGGGGAAAGCTTTGATAATTAACTTGTTGTCAATCAATTGGCGTTGAAAATTGCGCATACGGCTGGTGCCGCTTTCAATCGACTGCGTAACGCATTCGAGGGCTTTGTTGCGCAAACAATAAATGCCACCTGATACAAAAGGTGTGTTCAAAGTGTTGATGTCAGTAAAAGCCGTGACCAAATGTTGCTCATCGGTTGCGACAAACAAAGGACTTTCATCATCCACAAAGGTGGTGACGGCCATTAATCCGTCCAGCTCGCGGTTTTGCTCAAATGCCAGAATATACGACTCAAATTCGTTTTCCGTAAATACCGTGTCGGTGGTGGTGAGGCACAACTCGTCAATGGCTGGATTGGCTTTTATCAATTCATAAAAACTGTGCAATGAACTCGGCGTGGATTTTTTGATGATCCGGACAGGTATCTCATAGGCTGTTTCCGACAAGTGTTTCTCCAGTGCCTCCGAGGCTTCGTTAATGATAATTTGAATGCTTTCGGCCCGATTATTACTGAAAATACCAATCAAACGGTCAATCAATATTTCGCCGTGCAGCGCGACCATCGGCTTAGGAAGCGTAAACCCTTCCTGCGCCAATCGTGAACCTTCCCCTGCTGCGATGATTGCGTAATTCATTCTTTGTGCTTCTTTAAATAATGATTAAATAAGTGATTTAGGAGAGCTTAGAAATCAACCCTAAACCGCGCCCGAATGCCCCATTCGGATACACCGGGGTGGTTGAGGTAATTGAAACGTTTTACCAAATCCAGACGCAATAATTTGAAAATATTGGCAATCCCGACACTGCCTTCTACGTACGGTGTGCGTCCCAAAGAGTAACTGATGGATTTGTCTTGCTCGTCAACTGGAAAACGGAAAACAGAGTTTTGTTTGTTCGGGTTGTTTTCGTCGCGTAGGCCGCCCACGAGTGCTTTCAAGCTGACTACCTCGCGGAGTTTGAGTTTTTTTAGTAACGGTATTTTGTTGAAAATGAATCCGTTGAAGTAATATTGCACGTCTACGCTGGCGTAGTGGTCACTCACGAACTCAAGAAAATTCATGAGGTTATACGAGTTCAATTGGTAAGCGTAGGTTTGGTTAGCGCGGTGAATCATTAGCAACGGAAACGGAATGTTTTTGCCCACAATGTAGCCGCCTTCCGTCGTGATATCGGCGTAGCCGTACTGCGAGAAGTAAAAACGTTTTGCAATATTTGCCGTAATGTTGTGATAGTTATTTTGGCCCGACAAAAAGCCTTTCACCCCCACATTGTAGCGAAGCGTGAAAATAGGGGAGCGGTTGATGAGCGGTGTGCGGTACAGTTTTCCTTGATAAAACTGCTCGTTGGGCGCGTATCGCAGTTCAAGACTGAGCTCGGTATTTTTCAACTGAGGTACACTTTGTACGTTGCCTTCATTATCTACCTTTTCATAACGCAGGATACCCGCGGGGCTTTGGTTCCACTGCGTAAAGCCCACCCGGTAGGAGAAATGATTGGCTAACTCACGAATATACTCCACTTTAAAAATGTCATTGTACAGCCAGCGGTTATTATCGCCGCGTTTGAAAGACAACAAAAAGTTGTCTTCTTGCACAAACTGCAAATCCTGTCCGGGAATTTTGGTATCGCGCTGAAAACTGGCCCGTATATAATGAAACGGAAACTGGTACACTGATTTATTGTTGAGCGAATACGTACCGCTTAAAAAATACTTCCATTTTTCGTCCTTGAAACCGTAGGCCGCGTAGGTTTCAAAAAAGTAACGATTGCTCAAATCGGTGGTGGTTCGGCCCCCAAAACGCAGACGGAATCCTTCCACGGGATTGAAACTGTAAAACGTGTTGACTGGCCCAACTTCTACAATGCCAAAAGATTTATAGCCTGCTAAAAGCAAGGTTGCCACATCCATTGTTCGGCGGAAAGACGGGATGGTTTGGAGTGTGTCTACGTTTCGGTAAATATTGCGCTCCAGCCTGTCTAGTGGTATGTGTCTTACATTGTTCCAGTAGGTTTCTCCTTTATTTACGGCCAAAAGCGCGGCCACGTTTTCTTGCGCGGGGCCTTTATAAACGCTGTCGGGGCGGGCTTGATTGATGGTAAAGTGCTTGAAATTTACCACACGTTGTCCGTAAAGCCCGCCCGATTTATCACCCAGCGCAAACTCCATTCCCAGCGTGGTTTTGGCGGGATGATAGCGGCCGTCGGTGCCTTTTTCAAACTCCAGCTTTGCTTCCAAATCGCGCATGAAGTTGAGGTTGATTTCTTTGTTGACCGTCAGGTAGGCATTCTGAACGCTGTAATTGCCGTCGAGGGTTACAAATAGTTTTCCTTCAAACAGCATATCGGTTTTATTGCGCGGTACAAATCCCAACTCAACAAGCCAAGGCGTTTGGGTTTTGACGGTATCGCGAATAAAGAATTTGTAGAATGTTGGTGCCGTGTTGGCAATGGGGCTGAGCAATAAATTGGTGGCAATAGAAATGTCGTTTTTGTAAATGTCTACATCTTCATACAAACGTCGGAAGTAGGCATTTAAGCCGTCATTATCAATAAATTTAGAGTCAAATTCGGCCTTGCGGTCGGCTTCTACCCATTGCTTTTTGGTATAGGGATTTTTGCGAAAATAGACTTTAGAGAGTTTTTCCTGCATGTAAGCGGGCAACAGATTTTTGCCGCCTATACCCGTAGAATCTTGGTTGACAAACAAAAACTGGTAGTTCCGAAAGATGCGACGCTCCTTAAAACTGTCGGAAAGGTTGCTCAACGACAACGCGATTTTCTCGTATTGCTCGTATTCAACGTAGTCATTGGCCGCCATTTGGTTTTGTTCTTTGTGCTCAATCACCTCCCTGATGAGCTGAACCGCTGGATTATCTTTGTTTCGATAGCGGCTCGTTTTTCCCCTGACGGTCACTTCCTTCAATTGTAGCGCGTCGACGGTCATCTTTATGTTGATGGTCTGCGCAATCCCAGGCGTGACGTTTTTCTCAATGCTCAGATACCCAATGTAGGTAAACTTAATGACTGATTTATTGGCAGGTACGGTAAGGCTGTAGCGGCCCTCGGCATCGGAAGTGCTCCCGATGTTGGTTCCTACTACCTGCACATTTACATACGGCAGGGTTTCGCCCGATTTAGTGTCGGTAATGACGCCTTTAACGGTGGTTGTTTGTGCAAACGCAACGCCTAACGTCAGACATAAAATTGACAAGAGGTTGGTTATATCTGTGGCTAACTTTTTCATTTTAATGTGGGCTTTTGGCCCTTTGTTCATCACGACTGTACATTAGACGGGTTCAATCAAGTTTCTTTTAGGAAAGAAAACTTCGGTAAAGGTACTTTTGGTAGGTTGCTTTATATCCAGTCATTGGCTTTGTACCACTGCCAGGTTTCGGCAATTCCTTTGTTTAAGTTATAATGAGGCTGGTACTGTAAATCCCGTTTGGCGGCTTCGATACTGCAAAACCAATTTGGCGCGGTCAGTTCTTTTACCTTTTCACGGTTTACCACGGGGGCTACTGACGAAAACGTGGCGCCCAATTCCATGATATTTGCGGCTAGTTTCAACACGCCCACGGGCAAATGAACCCGTCGGGGTTTTTTGCCGCTTGCTTCCTTAAAAGAGTCGGCCAAAGCGTATCGGTCGTAGGCAAATCCATCGGAGATGTTGTAGGCCTGACGTTCACTTTGACCTTTGAACAAAGCCGCCACCGTCACTTCTGCCAAATCTTTGACGTAGACAAAGCTGAGTCGTTGGGGTTCTTTGCCGATGTAGGCGTCAAGGCCTTGATTGAGGGTTTTGAAAAGAATGAACAAATCTTTTTCTCTAGGTCCGTATACGGCAGTGGGCCGTATGGTGGTAAGGGGTAAGTCTGTTAATTCTTCCAACATCCTCTCTGCCAACAGTTTACTTGTGCCATAGCTCGTAATGGGCAACGGCAAAGTGTTCTCCGTGATGGGTTGCTCTTCGGCATACGACAAAGGGCCCAGTGCCGCCAAACTGCTCATAAACAAAAACCGTTTTAGCGGAATATGAGCTTCCAGGGCTGCTTCGGCCAGCAAACGCGTATAATCGGCATTGATTATATTGTAAGCTTGGGTATTTTTGGCTCGTGTGGCTCCCGCCGCGTGGATAATATAGCTGTAATTCCCTTCTTTCAACAGTTGTTTCAGCGCCTCTTTATCACTTAACTCTGGATAGACAAATACGGGATTGAATTTTTGTAGGTGATTGACATTACTGGAACGACGGACGGCTGCGTGAACTTCCAAGCCCTCTTTTTGGGCGGCTTCGATCAGATGATAACCGATAAAACCGCTTGCTCCCGTGATCAATACCCTGCTGCTCATAATTCTTTCTCGTACAATCTGTATTTTTTGTAAAGCTTGCCGTTAATCTGTTCGATGGCGTGGTTCATGAGGTAATTATCTTCCAACATCCACGAACATTCTCCCCCAGTAATCTTGGTTCCGTAGGTATTCTTGATGATGGTCCCGTACAAACAAGCTTCAATGCCCATTTTACGGTACCCTTCAAGAACGCCCAACGTCAAAACGCGGATACGGGTAATGTTTTTCTTCTGAAAAAGCAGTTTGAAAATCCCCGTGGGCAGTAGCCGCCCGCGCTTAATCTTTATAAGTATTTGATTTATATCGGGTATACCCAACGCAAACCCCACAAACTTGCCGTCTTTTTCGGCCACTATGCAATAATTAGGGTCTAAAATCAACTTCAAATCTTTGGCCAAATAATCAAATTCATTGTCGGTCATGGGCACAAATCCGAGGTTTTTGTCCCACGCTGAGTTGTACACATCCCGAATCTTAACGACCTCATTCTTAAAGTCTTTGAGGTCTACTTTTCGAATAGTAATTCCTGCCCGTTTTAATCGTTGCTGTAAGGTATCCAACAGTTTTATGGAGCGGTCGTTGGAGTTGCTTACTTCCAGTTCGTAGGCCAACAAATCGGTCTTTTTACGGAGTCCAGTTTTGAGCAACAGTTTTTCGTAATAAGGCGCATTATAGGGCATCATGGCCATCGGGGGGCGGTCAAAACCCTCTACCAAAAGCCCACAGGGGTCGTTGGTAGAAAAATTGACTGGGCCATTTAGGTGCTCTGCACCCTGTGATTTCAACCATTCAGACGCTTGCTTGATGAGTGCGTCAGCCACCTCCTGGTCGTCAATACAGTCAAAAAAACCAAAAAAACCGTCTTTTCTTCCCGTAAATGTGTTGTGGTTCTGATTGAGAATGGCCGCAATGCGCCCCACTATACGTAGATTACTATACGCAAGAAAAGGCTTCACCGTAGAGTGTTCGTGGAAAGGATGCTTACCAGGCGTCAGCATATCCCGCTGAGCGATAAACAGCTCAGGGACATAGTTTTTGTCGTCGCGATACAAATCGTGCGGGAAATCAATGAACTGCCCAAGCTCTTTCGTTGAGTCTACGGAAGCTACGCGAATCATAGTTTTACTTTTATTGCCTCAGGGCAAAGTTTGCGGTAAATTCGGGCCATTTTGTCGACAGCTTCTTCAATTTGGCTAAACGTGTGTGTTGCCATCAAAGAGAACCGGATAAGGGTGTCTTCGGGGCGAACAGCGGGCGAAACGACTGGATTTACAAAGACACCATCTTCCTGAAGAAGCTTGGTCATCATAAAAGTAAGGTCGTTGTTTCTGATGTAAACTGGCAAAATCGGGCTTTCGGTATGACCCAAATCAAAGCCGTTGATGAGGAGTAACTCTTTGGCGTAGCGCGTATTGGCCCAAAGCCGCTCAATGTGGAATGGCTCTGATTCGATAATGTCCAACGCGGCCAAGGTACTGGCCACGGTGGCGGGAGTCATGCTGGCGCTGAATATGAGCGAACGCGCCCGGTGCTTGAGGTAGTCGACGGTGGCGGCGTCGCTGGCGATAAATCCTCCCAATGAAGCGAGGGATTTGCTGAACGTACCCATAATTAAATCGGTACTGTCTGTCAGTCCAAAATGTGAGGATGCACCAGCTCCTTTTTCCCCGATTACGCCTAGGCTGTGGGCGTCGTCGACCATGATAGCGGCGTCAAAATCGGCGGCAACTTCATTCAATTCTGGAAGATTAACAATATCACCTTCCATGCTGAATATACCGTCGGTTACGATGAGCTTAACGGCTTCGTCGGGCAATAGGCTCAACTTCTTGCGAAGGTCGGCCATGTCGTTGTGGGCGTACTTAACGACCTTTGAAAAAGACAAACGGCTTCCGTCAATGATGGAAGCGTGGTTCATCTCATCCAATAAGATATAGTCATTACGACCTGTAAGTGAGGATATTGCGCCTAAATTGGCTTGGTATCCTGTACTGAAAAGAATGGCAGCTTCTTTTCCAGTATAGGCCGCCAGACGGCGTTCCAGCTCAATATGAATGTCTAATGTACCATTCAGAAAGCGCGAGCCTGCGCATCCAGTACCGTATTTTTGGGCCGCTTTTTGCGATGCCTCAATGATGTAAGGATGGTTTGTGAGCCCCAAATAAGAATTGGAACCAAACATCAAAACGGGTTTTCCATCAATTATCACCTCCGTATCCTGCCCTGATTCGATAGGTCTGAAATAAGGATATAATCCCTTTTCTTTTATAGCAGCAGCATCCTTAAATTCTGCAACTTTGTTTTGTAACTTCTTACTCATACTGTCAATGTGTGTCAGAATATATAAATTTATCAAATTGACCACAGGTCAATTTCATCATAGGTTGTCAGTAATTTTAGTGCCAGGCAGGGTAAAGAAGGATAATCTAATGAACAACAATTGGGTGAAAATGTTTCAATGTCTTTTTAAAACTAATTAACAGTCTCAGGAATAAAAAGATATTCGGTAATCATACTGATAATTAGGTTTTTATGGTTCTCGGCGAATGTATTAAATTCGTCTTCTGAGGCATTATACATTTTCATATTCATATTCTTACCCACAAAAACAAACTGTAAACTTCCCATAATCAAAGGCATTAAATGCTCTACACTTATATTTCGCATTCGGCCCTTGATAATCTCTTCTTCAATTTGGTTTGATAGTGTAACATGCAATAATTCCTTAAACCTTGACAACTCTGGCAAAAGCCGTTCTGGATCCCGATGGATTTCGGTCATCAAAAACAACACTAAACTCGGCTCTTTCTTCATCATTTGAAAATCTTCTTCAATAAGCTCAATCAGCTTTTCACGAATACTGATGGGTTTCTCAAAGATTTTCAACGTGTTTTTGCAATAATAACTGAACAGGTCTCTAAAAATCTCAAAAAAAAGCTTCTCTTTACTTCTGAAATAATAGTTCGTAAGCGCAATGTTCATGCTAGCTGCCTCCGCTATATCTCTTGCGGTGGTGCCGGCATATCCCTTCTTTAAAAAAACAGACTTCGCTGCTTCTTTAATTTTCTCTTCACTTGATTGAGTAATACACGTCACTTTGGCCTCCTAATTTTCAAAACTTAGGCCAAAGTTGAAAACTATTTTTTTAACTGCCAAACATTTAAATACATATTTTAAACATTTGTTTAAAATGTTTGTTTGGTTAAAAAAAAACTGTGTTTTGTACTAAAAAAAAAGGGGACGCTTTGCTTTGAAATAATGGAATAATATTATTTGTTTTTTTTTAATTCCCTGAATAAGTGCATACTTATTTATAAATAGCCTTTGCTGTTTTATAAAAACACCTGATGAATCCAATGCTTTTTCGTTGGTACTATGCTCCTAAAAAATAGTATGATTTGTGAGGGTTTGTTTGTTAATTTGATGTCAACTTTGGTAAAACTCACAAATACTCCTTTTGAAAATCAACTTCTTACATAACGAAGAAGAACTCCTCTGGCAGCGCTTCAAAGCGGGCGAAAGTGGCGCGTTGGGGCAGTTGTCGCGGCGTCATTACCGGGCGTTGTTTAATTACGCTGCCAAATTCACCAAAGACCGAGAAATTGTCAGGGATTGCATTCAGGATTTGTTTCTGGAACTCTGGGAACGGAGAGAATACTTGACCGAGACGCCTTTTGTTCGGATTTACCTCATCAAATCGCTGCGTAACAACCTCTTTCGTAAACTTCGACAAGAACGATGGATGCTCGAGTCGGAAGATTTAAACGAAGATTTGCCTTTATCAGACCATACTTCGGCCGAATCAACGTTGATTGAAAGCGAGCTTTTTCAGGAAAATGAAGAAAAAATAAAGGCAGTTTTGGCCAAGCTTCCCAGACGGCAGCAGGAAATTATCTTTCTAAAATTCTACGAAGGTTTGTCGAATGACCAAATCGCTGACATTTTGACCATGAATCGTCAATCGGTGGCAAATCTGCTGCATCGCGCTCTTACTTCTTTAAAAACCAATTGGTTTTCGTTGGTCAAAATGTTGCTCTTCCTGTGGGGCTAATTTAAAATAATCAAAAAAAAGTTTTTGTAAGTGAGTATTGCCGCTAACAATGTGTCTATCTCTTTATAGACAGGGTATCAAAGTACAATTATTTCTATGATTGATTATACCTCCTACAGCGCCGAGGCGTTGGCCTTAGACGAATCGTTTCGGGCGTGGGTTTTGGAAAATGCTGAATCTCTTTTTTGGGAGCGATGGCTAGCGGAGCACCCCGAAAAGGACGTAGCCGTGCAGCAGGCAAAGCGGGTTGTTTGTGCATTGTATTATGCGCAGGAAGAGATTTCGGAAGCGGAGGTAGACGAGGCTATCGAACAACTCATGCAACGTGCCGATGAACGCGTCGCTGTTGTGCCGCTTTGGCGCCAAACCTGGGTGCGGGTGGCGGCGGCAGTGGTGTTGATTCCACTCGCTGGATGGCTGATTTTCCAGAATAATTTTAGAAAGGAAGTAACCCCTTACCACGAAGTTGTAGAGCAAATTAAGCATGATATCAAGCTCATCGAATTTACGAATACAACCTCCCGCACCCAATCAGTGACGCTTTCTGACGGCAGTTCAGTGGTTTTACAACCCCAAACGCGCATCAGTTATCCTACCGTTTTTCAGACCGATAAGCGGGAGGTTGTATTGTCTGGTGAAGCCTTTTTTGAAGTCTCTAAAAACCCTGAAAAACCGTTTTTTGTCTTTGCCAATGGGTTGGTAACCAAGGTGCTGGGTACTTCATTTACAGTCCAAGCCTACGAAAAAGACCAAGAGGTCAGGGTTATTGTGAAAACGGGAAAAGTGTCCGTTTTCACGCGGGAAGACCCCACGGCGGATGCTAAACAAAAGAATCGGGAATTGACCGGGTTGGTACTGACTCCCAACCAACAAGTGACTTTTCGACGGGCCGACAGCCGATTGGTGCGCTCTTTGGTTGAAAAACCGCAGTTATTGGCACTGCCTGATATTCAGCAGCAGAGTTTTGAGTTTCGCCAGGCGCCCGTTTCGGATGTATTTGCGGTATTGGAAAAAGCCTACGGGGTAAAAATTGTGTACGACGAAGAACTCATGGGCGCTTGTGAACTCACCGCGACGCTCGGCGATGAACCTTTGCTAGAAAAAATGCACCTCATCTGTAAAGTACTGGAAGCCAATTATGAGCTGATAGACGCGCAAATTGTGGTGACTGGGAAAGGATGTAAGTAACGAAAAATAAAATAGGGCAAACGTAAGGCCATTTTAATAAAAGCCCTTACCGCTAAACTCCACATACTTCGATAAGTAAAAACCCTTTTAAACCCCTTGGAGACGCTATGAATTAGAAAAGTATCATTGATTAACCAACAAAAAAAAGTCGGCGATGTGTCCGCATCACCGACCCGTAATTTCCCCAAAGTTTCTCAGGCTTCGTGACACCCGTTTATTGACGAGTGCGGGGATGTTTTTGTCAATTCAGTAAACCAACAAAGTCCAAAATTATGTCAAAACATCGACAATTCAACAAGTTGCTGCTCAAAATCATGCGAATCACTTGTTACCAACTTTTCCTGATTATCCTATGCACTTCCTTAGGGTACGCCATAGATAGCAGAGGTCAGGAACTACTCGAACGAAAAATCAGTGTTCAGGTAGCTAACCAAGAAATTGGACGCGCCCTCGAACGCATCGAAAAAGTGGCGGATGTGCATTTTATGTACAGCCCCCAGCTTATTTCTTCCAAACGAAAAGTGACGTTAGTCGCTAAAAATGAGCGCCTTTTGACGATTTTGGAAGGTCTGCTCCATCCGCTGAATATTGAATATGAGGTGGTAGGAAATAAGATTCTGCTCAACCGGATGCCACCCAGAACCGAACCCGAAAACGACCGTACAGAACCTTTACTGAAAGAAAAACCCACCGATAAACTTCTCAAAGGGAGAGTGATTGATGCCGAAAAGGGGGAAGGGCTGCCGGGAGTGAGTATTCTGCTCAAAGGAACGCAGCGCGGCACTTCAACCAATGGCGACGGCGACTATTCTATCGCACTCCCCGACGGTGAATCAGCAGCGGTGTTGGTGTTTAGTTTTGTGGGTTACGAGCCGCAAGAAATCGTAGTAGGCAATCGCACCGCGCTTGATGTTTTGCTCAAAACCGACATCAAAGCCCTCAGCGAAGTGGTGGTGGTGGGCTACGGACAGGTCAAAAAGAGTGATTTGACGGGCTCCGTGGCTTCGGTAAAAGCAAAAGACATTACGTCGTTTCCGATTACGACGCCCGTACAGGGAATGCAGGGGCGCGTGGCGGGGGTGCAGGTAAGTCAGAACTCGGGGGCGCCAGGCTCTAATATTTCGGTGAGGATTCGGGGTGGTAATTCGCTGAGAGCCAGCAACGAACCCCTATACGTAGTGGATGGTTTTGCACTTTCGGGAAGTCTTGCGGCGCTAAACCCTTCCGATATTGAATCCATGGAAGTGTTGAAAGACGCTTCTGCCACGGCCATTTACGGTTCGCGCGGGGCTAATGGGGTTGTGATTGTGACCACCAAAAAAGGCAAAGCGGGTAAAAGTCAGGTGGATGTAGAGAGTTTTTACGGAATTCAATCACCCACAAAACTGATTGAAATGATGAATGCCCGCGAAATGGCCGAAATCGCCAACGAGCGCGCCACCAATGATGGAGTAAAACCTTATTTTACGCAAGATGAAATCAACGGGTTTGGCGAAGGAACCAATTGGCAGAAAGAATTGCTCCGAAATGCTCCCATTCAAAACCACGGACTGACCTTCTCGGGCGGGACCGAGCGTATGCAGTATTCATTTTCGGGGAATTTACTCTCACAGGAGGGGATTGTTCCCAACTCAAGTTACAAAAAAGGAACCATTCGAGGTAATATCAATCACCGCGTAAGTGATAAGTTGACCTTTGATTTCAGTACCATTTTGAGCCGACTCAACCAAGGGCGTATTGATGGCGAAAACAGCAACCGGGGCAACGGAGCGCTTTCTGCTATTTTGGTGGCTCCTCCTACGGTGGCACCATTTACGCCAACTGGCGATTATAGCAATGTAGTTCCGTATTCGTTCAGTTCCAACGTATTGCTCAATCCGTTTGCGCTCGTCAATGAGCGGACCGACAAAGATGTGCGAGATTATGTATTGGCCAACACCGCCGTCAATTATGAATTTATCAAGGGGCTTTCGTTGCGAATTTCGGGAGGTATTGAAACATTTAATAGTCGTCAGGATCAATATTCCACCCGTAAACTGTCTACTTCTCCAACTGGCTCGGCGTCGGTTTCGACGTCTCGCCAAACCAACCTTTTGAACGAAAATATCCTGAATTATGTCCGTTCGTTCAATGAAAAACACAATCTGTCGCTGACTGGCGGGGTGACGTACCAAAATCAAAAAAACAATTCGTTGAGTGCGGGTGGTAGCGGATTTGCTTCCGATGTACTCACCACCGACGCCTTGCAGGGAGCCGCTACGCCGGGTATTCCAAGCAGCGGAGCGTCGGAATGGACGTTGCTTTCGTACCTTGGGCGGGTCAATTATTCCTTTAAAAATCGTTATTTATTCACCGCTAGCTACCGGGCCGACGGGTCGTCGCGGTTTGGGAAAAGCAATAAATGGGGGTATTTTCCTTCGGCTGCTTTTGCATGGCGGTTGATTGAAGAAGATTTTCTGAAAGATAAATCGTTTTTATCTGATTTTAAACTGCGGGTTTCGTGGGGACAAACGGGCAACACGGCACTGAGTCCGTACCAAACTCTGAATAGTTTGGCATCGTATCAAACCATTTTTGGCAACGACCTTTCGATTGGCTACGCTCCGAGTGCTAGTTTATCCAATCCCGATTTGAAGTGGGAAACCACCACCCAGACCGACATCGGCCTCGATATTGGCTTTTTGCAAGACCGCATTCGTCTAACGGCGGATTATTACCAAAAAAATACCAAAGACCTGTTGGCTATTGTCTCGTTGCCGACCTCTGCAGGCTACACCAGTACGACCCAAAATATTGGTGAAATCCAAAATTCAGGGGTAGAATTAGGACTGGATGCCAACCTGCTTTCGGGAGAATTTAAGTGGGATATTTCGACCAATGTTTCTTTTAACCGCAACAAGGTGAATCAGTTGGTGGGAGGAAGCGACGTGTTTGGCAGCAGCCTGCAAAACCCGCTTGGGGTGCCCGTCAGCTTGGTGCGCGTGGGTCAGCCCGTGGGGGTTTTCTTTGGGTATCAGGAAAATGGGCTGAATGAAAAAGGGGAGATTGTTTTCAAAGATTTGAACAACGACGGTATTATCAATACCAATGATAAAACCATCATCGGCAACCCCAATCCCAATGCCATTTTTGGATTCAGCTCGTCGGCTTCGTTCAAAAACTTTGAGTTTAACCTATTTGTACAGGGTGTTCAGAGAGTAGATTTGTTTAACTTCAACGTGGCCAGTTTTGCCAACAGTTTCAATTTCGGAGAAAACCAAATCAGAGATTTGTACGCCAATCGCTGGACACCACAAAGCCCAAACCCCAATGCTAAATATCCCAAAATAAGCGTCAATACAAAGTTTAGAGAGTCAGATAGGTACGTAGAGAATGGTTCTTTTGTGAGGCTTAAAAATATCCAATTGGCGTACAACTTGCCCACGTCTCGATGGGGGCTTAAATGGATGCGAAAAGCACAAGTATACGTGAGCGGTCAGAATTTGTTGACCTTGACCCAATATTCTTGGTATGACCCCGAAGTGAGCACCCTCGGTGGCGGCAATTCCATCAGTCCTGGCGTGGACCAGTTTGGGTATCCCGTAGCCAAAACCATCACATTTGGCGCACGCCTCGGTTTTTAATCTCCTAAATGAACTTATTATGAAAAAGATAGCTATTCTCTTTCTTACCCTTTTATTTACATCCTGCGAAGGTCTACTGGAAGAAGTCCCCACGGACCGCTTGTCGCAAGAGAATTTTTATAAATCCAAAGAAGACCTTATTGCGGCCCTGAATGCCGTGTATGCGCAGGTACGAGGGGCAAACTCCTACGGTACCAACTATCCAGCGCAATTGAACGGGATGACGGATTATTGCATTTCGCGTGGTACCCAGATTCCAGTCAGCGAATTTCAGGGGCTGGATGGTACCAATATCGGCCGCACGGATGTGATCTGGCGAGACTTGTTCCAAAGCATCAACTCCTCCAATATTGTGATTCAGGCCGTTAAAACCGTAAATATCACCGAAGCCGAGAAAAATGCCATCGAAGCAGAAGCTCGTTTTTTGAGGGCGCTGAACTATTATAATTTGGTGCGCAACTACGGCGGAGTGCCAATTCGCACCACGCCTATCGGTGAGGTGTCGCAGGTGCGAGGAAAGCGTGCTTCGGTAGATGAGGTCTATAAACTAATCACCGACGATTTGCAATATGCCGAAACAAATTTACCAAAGACCGTCACGGCTGGGCAAGCAGGACGCCCCACGCTGTATGCCGCTAAGTTGCTATTGGCCAGTGTGTATCTAACCCGCGAAAACTGGGCCTTGGCCCGCGATAAAGCCGATGAGGTCATCAAGTCAGGATTATATGCCTTGGTAGAAGTCAAAACGTCGGATGATTTTGAGAAGCTGTATGGGGCTGATTTAACCACAACGCCAGAAGAGGTTTTCTACATCAAATACGCTCGGATTACGGGTCAGGGTTGGGGATATCCGAGTTATCAACACCCCGCCGACGGCCCCTACACCACAGGAGTACGGGCGCATTTTACCTTGCCTACTTTGCCTTTAATTAAAAATTGGTCTGACAAAGACTTGCGCAAAGACTACAACCTGTATTCGTCTTATACCAATCGCAGCGGCAAACTGACGACTTTCCCCACGGCGGAGCCGATTTGTTTCCGTAAATTCAGGGATACGCCCGCCAATCCTGCGGGCAATGATTTCCCGATTTTACGCTATGCCGAAGCGTTACTTATTTATGCTGAAGCAGTAAGCCAAGCCAACAACGGCCCTACCGCCCAAGCCTTGGAAAGCCTCAACAAAGTACGCCGTCGGGCGTATGGGTATCCTTCAGGGGTGGCCTCTCCCGTTGATTTTACGTTGGAAGGACAATCGGCGGTGTCTTTTCGAGAATTGGTCATGACCGAGCGGGCCTACGAATTTATGATGGAAGCAAGCCGTTGGTACGACCTCAAACGATTGGGCGTAGCCAAACTCAAAGAAATCATCAAAACGGCGCGCGGTAAAGACGTGAAAGACGCGCATTTGTTTTGGCCGATTCCAAAACAAGAAATGGATAACAACCCCGATTTAACTCCTGCCGACCAAAATCCAGGATACTAATATCTTAAGGTGTTTTGGTGTTTTTAGGTAGTAAAATATACTTAAAAACACCTTTTTTAACTAATAATCACTTTTTACAATGAACAAAATTCGCTCTCTGGTGTGGCTTATTGCCGCCGTTATTTTATTGCCAAGTCATAAAATGGGAGGTCTGACGGAATCCCCGAAAAATGCACAAAATAGCCCAATGGCGGTGCGTAAAGCCGATGTGATTATTTATGGTGGCACCTGTGCGGCGGTCATTGCGGCGGTACAGGTGAAGAAAATGGGTAAAACCGTCATTGTCGTTTCTCCCGACAAACACTTGGGCGGCTTGTCGTCGGGTGGGTTGGGCTTTACCGACACGGGCAACAAAGAAGTGATTGGTGGCTTGTCGCGCGAGTTTTATCAGCGACTTTATACGCATTATCAGAAAGAAGCCTCGTGGAAATGGCAGAAAAAAGAAGAATATGGCAACAAAGGACAAGGTACGCCTGCGCTTGACGGCACCAACCGAACCATGTGGATTTTTGAGCCTCATGCGGCAGAAGGCGTTTTTGAGGATTTTGTCAAAGAATACAAATTGACCATTTATCGTGACGAATGGCTTGATCGTTCGGCCACAGGAATCACCAAAAAATCGGGTGGAATCACTTCCATTAAGACCCTGAGTGGCAATGTATATCAGGGGAAAATGTTTATCGACGCCACCTACGAAGGGGATTTAATGGCACTAGCGGGGGTGAAATACCACGTAGGCCGCGAAGCCAACAGCGTATACGGCGAAAAATGGAACGGTGTACAGGCGGGTGTGTTTCAACACGGCCACTATTTTAAAGCCAACGTCAGTCCGTACAAAATAGAAGGAGACCCCAAAAGCGGATTACTACCTGAAGTATCGGCTGAACCCATCGCTGAAAATGGTACGGGCGACAATAAGATTCAGGCGTATTGCTTCCGAATGTGCCTCAGCAATAACCCCGACAACCGGATTCCGTTCCCGAAACCAGAAGGCTATGACCCAGCCCGTTATGAGTTGTACGCGCGAGTGTTCAAGACTGGCTGGCGCGAAACCTTCGATAAATTTGATCCGATTCCCAACCGTAAAACCGATACCAACAATCACGGCCCGTTTAGTACGGATTACATCGGCAAAAACTACGATTACCCAGAAGCCAGCTACGAGCGTCGCAAAGAAATCATCAAAGACCACGAGTTGTACCAAAAAGGCTTGATGTATTTTCTGCAAAACGACCCGCGTGTTCCTGCCGATGTGCAAGACAAAATGAAGCAATGGGGCTTGCCTAAAGATGAATTTACCGACAACGGCAACTGGCCGCACCAACTCTACATCCGCGAGGCGCGGCGCATGATAGGGGAATTTGTGATGAAAGAAGCCGACGCCTTGGCGCAAACCAAAGTGCCAAATCCAATTGGTATGGGGTCTTACGCGCTAGACGCCCACAATGCGCAGCGGTATGTCAAAAGTGATGGC
This sequence comes from Runella sp., assembly GCA_027486105.1. Classification (GTDB taxonomy): domain Bacteria; phylum Bacteroidota; class Bacteroidia; order Cytophagales; family Spirosomataceae; genus Runella. Next base: position 23,759 of record JAIXPV010000410.1, read on the forward strand.
TTCGTGCAAAATGAAGGGGACATTGGTGTGCATCCTAAAACTGCCTATTCTATCGCCTACGGGTCGATTTTGCCTAAAGAAAACGAGTGCAATAATCTTTTGGTGCCTGTATGCGTATCGAGTTCACACATTGCATTTGGCTCCATTCGGATGGAACCGGTCTTTATGATTCTCGGGCAATCGGCCGCTACGGCGGCGGTGTTAGCGATTGACGGTAAAATGTCACCCCAAAAACTTCCCTACGAAAAACTCCGTGAGGTATTGCTGAAAGACAAACAGCGGTTGGAGTTGTGAGAAATAACAGGAGAACCATGTTGTAATCAAACAGGGATAATATTTTGGTTTAATTTTA
>JAIXPV010000500.1 GCA_027486105.1 Runella sp.
TCAACTCAAAATTGAGGCGTTCTTCAATTTCGGGCGTAATCTCTTTGTATTTCTTCCGTGCGCCCTCAAAGGTCCAGTGTTTGAGGTATTCCCACTGATTGAGTACGTCGGCGGTGAGTTCTTTCATCTTGCCGTTGAAGTCAATCATTTGGGAAATGCTGTGCTTTTTAAACTCTTCTGGAATGGGGAAGTTGGGCAGGAGAATGTCGCGGTTGAGCTTCAACAATTCTACTTTATCGACGATTTCCTGCGTATTGTCCAGCGATTCGGGCAGGTCGCTGAACGTTTTGAGCATTTCGGATTTGGTTTTGAAATAAAATTCATCGTTGAAAAACGCAAACCGAGTGCCTTTGGGCATCGGATTGGTGTCGTCAAAATCCTTGTTGGTGGGGGTGGCTTGTTTGTCGCCAGTGTTTACACACAGTAAAATATCGTGCGCGTTGGCATCGTCTTGCTCTACATAGTGGCTATCGTTGGAGCATATCACCTTGACGTTGAACTCTTTGGCGTATTTGAGCAGGGCGTCGTTGGCAATGATTTGGTCGCGAATACCGTGGCGTTGGATTTCGACGTAGTAGTCGTCGCCGAATAAATCTAACCACCATTTAAACTCTTGTCGCCCAGCTTCTTCGCCTTTTTTGATGATGGCCTGCGGCACACTTGCCCCAATGCAGCAGGTGGTGGCAATAAGCCCTTTGTGGTATTTTACCAACAGTTCTTTGTCGATACGCGGATACTTTCCATACATTCCTTCAATAAAACCCAACGAGCAAAGTTTGGCTAAGTTGCGGTAGCCTTCGGCGTTTTTGGCCAAGAGCAGTTGGTGGCGGCGTACGTCTTTTTGTTCTTTAGTAAACTGCTTTTTGTGGCGGTCTTCCACCAAGTAAAACTCACAGCCCACAATGGGCTTGATGCCCGTTTTGTGGCCTTCAGCCACAAATTCAAACACGCCAAACATGTTGCCGTGGTCGGTGATGGCAATGGCGGGCATCTCGTCGGCTTTGGCTTTTTTAAACAGCTTTTTTATATCGGCCGCGCCGTCGAGTAGGGAGTATTGTGTATGGCAGTGGAGGTGGGAGAATTGCATATTGGGGTATTAATCAATGTTTTGATAATCAAATAAAGTCTTCAAACTATCAGCCGCGCCGTCGAGCAATGAGTATTGGGTTCGGACGGCCGTTGCTGTGGCAGTGTAGGTGGGAGAATTGTATAGGTTTGTAAACGTATCTTATATTTTATGTTCATATCGTATACCCGTGATGTGTTTGAGTGCAACACCGATATCTTTTTTAAATCTTTCTTTTGAACGACTCATGTTTTGGGTGTCTTTACCTCCAACAATAAAACCCCAAATTTGGTGTTTAGGGATAGCCCCAAATCGGCTTTTAATATAATGAATGGCTTGTTTGATTTGCTCGAAAGCACCGTCGGCATCGCAACCGCTTCCCTTTAGTTCAACAAAATAATAACCATAATCAGCAGGGGTATTCTTCCTGTTACTCATAAACAAATAATCACATTGTTTCTGGTTTGAAATTGCAGTTATCAGACATTCATCCAATTGTACACAACAAACAGTAATGTTTTCATCGTTGCAATTGATGGAAAATGTTTTACCATGTTCATTTACACTGCGCTTGGTTGAACAACATTTTTCTTCCTTTTTAATTTTGTGGTAAATGCTTTCGCCCTCTTTCACGGATACTGGATATTTAGCAATTCATCAAATTCATTACTGATTTGTTGGGTAACATCGTCAAACAGACGGGCATCTACTCCCTTAAATTCTTGGTTAAGCGCATCCTCTATTTCTCCGTTTACTAAGTTGTAGGCAGCAAATTCATCGAAGTTCAGCCATGCTGCGCGGTCAATGATTCGTTCTGCATCACTGTCATTAATTTGAAATGCTTTCAGCAAATTATCAAGCACCCGAAGAATAAATGTGCTGTGAGTAGTGATGAGTAGTTGGCTTTCAGGGTTTTTGTTGGCTAATATGGCTAAGGATTCGATTAACTCTTTTTGGGCAGCAGCAAATAGATGTGATTCAGGCTCTTCAATGACCCGAAATACTGGGTCACTATAGAGCACATGCAAGAAAATATCTTGGAAAGTCCGGATGCTTTCTTGCTGACCAGAAGAAGCATTTTGGAGAAAAACGAATTGATTGTCATTTAGCGTCAGTTTTTCGCCCTCACTGTCATTTAGATAGTGTCCTTTTAAAACAGCCTCAATTCGCGTGAGTATTTTTTCTGAATCTGTACAATCAAGTTCTGGGTTTAGTTCTTTCTCGTCCTCAATGAAGGTTTGAAAATTGCCTGATTGGAGAAACTTGTTTCTTAAAAAACGGTTGTATTGAATAAATTTCAATAATATAATATCATTTTCAGACATATATCTGTGAGCTTCTTTGTCATTAGATGCTGATAAATTGTTGTCTAATTTAGAGTAAATTTCTAATAAATGATTGCCTAGTGAAATCACAGCGTTTCTACTTGCGGGTAAATAAAGATTCAATTGAGTACTTCCGAAAAGATTATTGACTATCTTAACGATACCATTAACAAACCTATCTCTTTCTCTTCTTTCCAAATCGCCAAAAGCATTATCTAAACGCTTTAATTCACGATTGAGTCCAATGGCTTTGTTCAACTTCGAGAGCCAGTGCTCAAACTCAATCTTCAATTCTCCTGTTTCAATTTGGCTGATCCTAATAAATTCGTCATTGGCGTAAGTATAAGTGATTTCAAAATTTGTAAGACGCCTGGAAGAGCCAAACAGTGTAATAAAATAGCTGTAGATTTGTCCTTCTATAACTTGCTTTAAGTTATCTTCAGTTACCAAAAAATTGCCGATGAAAGGAGTAAGTATTTCCTCTCGGATTGTCTTAAAGAAATAAACTAACTTTGCTACCGTACTTTTACCACTGCCCTGTTCTCCCATCAAGACCGTCATTTTTTTGACATTAATAGGTCGCTCTTCTTTATTAACAATGGCTTTAAAGTTCTTTATGAGTATTTGTTCCATGGCTTTGGCAAGTCATTTGATGCTGGTATCACCTTTTATCTATTGCTTAACAAAAACCAAAGTTAGGCATTTTTACATTTTATTCAGATTGGTTTTACTCATGACTTATTTAACAGGCAGCGTGATGACAAACTCCGTCCCTTCTCCTTCGGTACTCGTCACCTCCAGCGTTCCCTGATGGCCCTTGGTGACAATATCGTACGACAACGACAGCCCAAGCCCAGTACCTTCACCCGTGGGTTTAGTGGTAAAAAATGGTTGAAAAACCTTTTGGATAATGGCCTGGGGAATGCCCAACCCGTTGTCGCGAATACGCATTTCTACCATTTTAGAATCTTTTTGGGTGGTGCTTACCCAAATGGTGGGCTCGTAAGGAGGGTTTGCGCTTTGTTGTTTTTGGTGAAGGGCATAAAACGCATTACCAAACAGGTTGAGCAATACGCGGCCTATGTCTTGAGAGGCGAGAGTGAGTAGAGGAATATCAGCGCTGAAATCGGTGATTAATTGGCAGTTAAACGTCGGGTGGGTTGCTCGTTGGCCGTGGTAGGCGAGGCGCAGGTATTCGTCGGCCAAGGCGTTTAGGTTGGTTGGCTCCATTTGTCCCGAAGATGTGCGCGAGTGCGCGAGCATACTCCGTACTATCGAACTGGCCCGCTGCCCGTGATGGGTGATTTTTTGGAGGTTCTGTCGTAAGTCGGACAGTATTTCCTTTTCGAGTTCAAGGTCCTGTTGTTCAGGGGCTTTTTCCCTTTCTTCCTTTAGTTCGTCCAATAAATCCACGGAGACTTCCGAGAAGTTATTGACAAAATTGAGCGGGTTCTGTATCTCATGGGCTACGCCAGCGGTCAACTCTCCCAATGAGGCCATTTTTTCCTTTTGGATGAGTTGGGCTTGGGTAGCTTTCAAGGTTTCGAGCGATTGATTAAGCTCGGCGGTTCGCTCCATCACTTGGCGTTCAAGGGTCTCGTTTTGGGTAGCCAAAATGTGTTGTTTTTCTTGTTCATGCGCAAGGTTTTTGGCCGATAGCTTTTGAACTTCCTCTAAGTTGAGGCGCATGGATTTGTAGGTGTGCGTATAGTCTTGCACCAGGGAGAGCGATAGGCCAATAGGAATGCTTAGCACTACTGAAAAAACAAAAATAAGCAGCACAAAAGCTAAAATAAAAGCATTGTCTCCCAGCCCAGTGAGGCTTTGCACAATTCCCATGATGATTCCCGTAAGGATTAACAGCAGTAAAGCAAAAAAGGAGAAACGGAGCGAATTCCAAGGTAATTTATTATCAGAACCACCCTGCCGTTTTCCTAGCCAACTCACTCTGATATAATCGATGAGCACCAGTAAAAAAGGAATAAAAAATTGGCCATTAGGTAAAGGTCCGATAAAGCATTGATAGCCAAAACTAACCACCAATGAGGTAATAATAAAGTAAAAGAACCAACTATGTCGTCGTTTCAAATAAGTATAAACAGCAGCTAATAATAAACCAAAAGCCAAATGAATGCTTGAAATTTGCCCTACATCAAGCAATGATTTTTGGGTCAAGGTTCCAGTAAATCCATCTACCATGCTTAGACCAAACATAACGGTAAAACAGAGAGTAGCAAACGACAAAATCAGGTGTACCTTTTGATTAGAATTGGCGCGAAAAAAAAGAAAATGAAGCAGGGAGAGGATACTGAACAATCCCGCCAGCATACCGCCGACGCCCGCATTCCAAGCAGTATTGACCAATTGGTTGAGCATGGACTGATGCGATGGTTCAAGCCAAAGCTTGAATGCGTCCTCATCGGTTGAGGCATAATAGAGGGGAGACGAACGAAATGAGTATCGCAGGGCTAAAACGTGGTTATTGGTGTCTTTGATGGTAAACGGGATTTGCATGAGCCTGAGCTGCGATGCTGAATCCAGTGGATCAGAGGTGTTGGTTGTTGCCACCAATTTCCCATCTAAATACAGTTCGGAGTATCCAAATTGTTTTATAATGAGGGAATAGTCCCTTTTTAAGGATTTTTTAGAAAAATTGAATTGGAGTCTAAACCAACCCTTTTTTGTTTTCCAGAGGGCTTTATTGTCACGCAAGGAAAGATTTGCTTTTGTCCAATGCCGATCATCGTAGTTTGGTTTTGCCCATGCCGACGAATCTCCCGCCATAAATTTCCAGCGGTCATCCTTGAAAAACAGCTGCCCTGTTTGAATAGTAATTCCACTTTTTTGGCATTGTCCTAAATATGGAAGTAAAACGAAGTAGAGGAAAAGCAGTCTTTTCATAGATAATGGGCTGTTTGCAGTTCAATGAGGGATGGTGGCTGCATTGGCAAATTTAGGCAACAATCATTATATTTTAATAAGCTATGTAAAAGACCCCCTTTGCGTCGAAACGACAAACGGGCATTTGCCCGCTGAGGCTGAAAATAGGGGGTTCCTAAAGCCCTGATTCCCGTAAAAATAGTACAAAAGCGATATAAAATAAGCAAATTCCTACCTTAGACATTGGGTAAATGGGTTAGGTTCTGCTATATTTGCCCGAATTTTTTTTAAACCTTAAATCAAATATCCTAACTACAACGCATGAATAATATCGTTTATCTCGTTCCTGCTTTTGGTGTCTTGGGGCTATTGTACACGGCCTGGCGTTTCAGCTGGGTGTCGAACCAGCCAGCCGGTGACGCAAACATGCAAAAACTCTCTGGCTACATCGCCGACGGAGCCATTGCTTTTCTTAAAGCCGAGTGGAAAATTCTGGCTTATTTCGCCATTCCCACGGCTATCTTATTATTTTGGTTAGGTTCTGACGAAGGTACGCCCGAGCATCCTATCCATTCTTCACCCCTCATTGCCGTCGCGTTTTTGATTGGTGCGTTGTTGTCGGCTACTGCGGGTTACATTGGTATGAAAATAGCCACCAAAGCCAACGTACGTACGGCACAAGCGGCGCGGACGTCGCTCGCCAAAGCCCTTGAAGTTTCTTTTACGGGTGGGTCTGTGATGGGCATGGGCGTAGCTGGATTGGCGGTTTTAGGCTTAGGAGGCTTGTTTATCCTATTTTATAACATCTTCGCTGCGGGTAAGCCGCTGACCTCCGATGAAATGAAAACCGCCATCGAAGTTTTGGCTGGGTTTTCATTGGGTGCGGAATCTATCGCGCTTTTTGCGCGTGTAGGTGGTGGTATCTATACAAAAGCGGCCGACGTGGGCGCTGACCTCGTGGGTAAAGTAGAAGCAGGTATTCCAGAAGACGACGTTCGTAACCCTGCCACTATTGCCGACAACGTAGGTGATAACGTAGGTGACGTAGCAGGTATGGGAGCTGACTTGTTTGGCTCGTATGTTGCCACCATTTTGGCAACAATGGTACTTGGCCAGGAAATTGGCGTAGAAGACAACTACGGAGGCTTTTCACCAGTATTGCTCCCGATGTTGATTGCTGGCGTAGGTCTGTTGGCGTCGTTGGTTTCAACGTTCTTTGTACGGATTAAAGGAGAAACGTCATCGGTACAAAATGCTTTGAACATCGGTAACTGGGCCTCAATTGGTATCACGTTTGTGGCCTCTTACTTTTTAGTAAAAAATATTTTACCCGAAACCCTCAACCTACGTGGTTTTGAATTTACCTCTGACGGAGTGTTTTATGCAATCGTGGTGGGTTTAGTGGTAGGGGCGTTGATGTCTTATATCACCGAATATTATACAGCCATGGGCAAACGTCCTGTGTTGTCAATCATCGAAAAATCTGGCACAGGACACGCAACCAACATTATCGGCGGTTTGGCCGTTGGTATGGAGTCAACGGTGTTGCCAATTTTAACGTTGGCGGGCGGTATCATTCTTTCTTACAAGTTTGCGGGTCTTTACGGCGTGTCTATCGCAGCGGCGGGGATGATGGCTACCACTGCCATGCAGGTGGCGAATGATGCTTTCGGGCCGATTGCCGACAATGCGGGTGGTATCGCTGAAATGTCACAATTGCCTCCAGAAGTACGCGAACGTACCGACAATTTGGATGCCGTTGGAAACACAACTGCCGCTACTGGTAAAGGTTTTGCGATTGCTTCAGCCGCCTTGACTTCATTGGCGTTGTTCGCGGCTTTCGTTGGAATTGCGGGCATTACCCAAATTGACATTTACAAAGCCGACGTATTGGCTGGTTTATTCGTAGGCGGTATGATTCCGTTTATTTTTAGTGCGTTGTGTATTTCTGCGGTAGGTAAAGCGGCTATGGAAATGGTAAACGAAGTTCGTCGTCAGTTCCGCGAGATTCCGGGTATCATGGAATACAAAACCGAACCCGAATACGAAAAATGCGTAGCGATTTCGACAGAAGCTTCTATCAAACAAATGATTTTGCCTGGTGCCATTGCGTTGATTACGCCAGTTATTGTTGGGTTCACTATGGGGCCTGAAGTATTAGGTGGTTTATTGGCAGGGGTAACCGTATCGGGTGTATTGATGGGGATTTTCCAATCCAATGCAGGTGGTGCGTGGGACAACGCTAAGAAGTCGTTCGAAAAAGGGGTGATGATTGACGGTCAGATGTATTTCAAAAAATCGGAGCCACACAAGGCTTCCGTAACGGGAGATACCGTAGGCGATCCGTTCAAAGATACTTCGGGGCCTTCCATGAACATTTTGATTAAGTTGATGTCTATCGTATCATTGGTCATTGCACCATATATTGCGGTAACTCCTTCTACGAGTGAATTGAAGCTTGATAGCGGCAAAGAAATTAAGGCAGAAGTAAGCGTTAATGCTGCTTCATTGAAACTTGACCGCAAGTAGTAGTTTATAACAAAGATAAATAGTGAAAACCCTGCCAAATGGCGGGGTTTTTGTTTGGCCAAAGCCGCCAAACCTATAAATTTGCCTGTCGTTGAGAAGCACCCTTCGGTGTTTGAAATTTATTCCTTGTTAATGCCGTAAATTTCCCTAATCATGAACCTAACCAAGATTGTTTCGTTGCTGTTTGCCCTTTTGTTTGTTTATTTTGTGGTTGTTCAATACAACGACCCCGACCCTGAGGTATGGATGCCTATCTACGGCATTGCTGTGGCGGCCTGCCTGAGTATTTACTTTGCAAAAGCGCCGCGTTCGTATGTTTTTATCGTGATGGGGGTGGCCTATTTTTTTGCTTCCTATCAACAATGGCCGCCACAATATGAAGGCATATTTTGGGGAGAAATGAAAATGCGTAGCATCAACATCGAGCTCGCGCGTGAATCGCTCGGACTAGCAGTGAGCGGCGTGGGAATGCTCGTGATGGCTTACTTACGTACCAGATTGGGAGAGTAACAGGCGCTCGTTATTTGCTCCTTTCGATGGTATACTGAACCAAGCCTTCCAGTGAATTTCGGTAGTTAGATTCAGGAAAGGAGTGTAAAATAGCCTTGGCTTCTTCAACCAGTTTTTGCATGGCCTGCGTAGCATACTGAATCCCGCCAGAGTCACGAACAAACTGGATGACTTCGGCTACTTTTTGGGGTTTGTCGCTGTGGTTTTTGATGATATTGATGATCTGCCGTTTTTTTGTCCACGTGGTTTGACGCAGGGCGTATATCAACGGAAGCGTCATTTTTTTCTCTTTGATGTCAATACCGAGGGGTTTTCCTACTTCGGCATCTCCAAAATCAAACAGGTCATCTTTGATTTGAAAGGCAAGCCCTACCTTCTCGCCAAATTGGCGCATTTGGTCAACCAATTCTTCGGATGCCCCCGCCGAACGAGCTCCTACGCCGCAGCAGGAAGAAATAAGTGAGGCGGTTTTTTGACGAATAATTTCAAAATAGACATCTTCAGTAATGTCCAACCGGCGCGCTTTTGAGAGTTGAAGGAGCTCGCCTTCACTCATTTCTCGAACGGCGTTAGAGACAATTTGTAAGAGACTAAAATCTTGATTATCAACAGAAAGTAGCAGACCGCGTGATAAAAGATAATCTCCCACCAATACCGCAATTTTGTTTTTCCAAAGGGCATTGACCGAGAAAAAACCGCGTCGGTAGTTAGAGTCGTCAACCACGTCGTCGTGGACGAGCGTGGCGGTGTGGAGCAATTCGATGAGAGCGGCACCCCGGTACGTAGCCTCAGTGATGGACCCGCTGATGCCTGCCGTCAAGAAAACAAACATCGGCCGGAGTTGTTTCCCTTTTCGACGCACTATATAATTCATGATTTGGTCAAGAAGCATGACCTCACTTTTCATAAATTGCCGAAATTTTCGCTCAAAAGCGTCCATTTCGGAGGAGATGGGGGCTTGAATATCTTTAATGGAAAGAGACATAATTTCAGGGAAAAGTGTACGGACAACCCCGAGTAATGGGTGGGCAGGTTGGCCGTATACTAATGACAAATTCAGCCTATCGGTATCTTTACTTGTTTTGTTATGGGACAAACGCCAAATTTGGGACAAAATCTGTTAACATTACACGAAAGTTCTATAATTTGTTTCAATTGACCGACAATAACTGTGATGACATCCCCTTTTTTTCTGGATGAGAAAATATTTTTGAAGGCAAAACGACACAAACGGCATTGTTTATGAGTACAAAACAAAGGATAGAAAAAGGCGATATTAGCCAGTTTTTGATAAATAATAATAACATACTATGAAGGCATTGGTACTCGGAGGAGGCTCACTCAAGGGCGCTTTTCAAGTGGGAGTGATTCAGGCAATATTGGAAAGTGGATTCGAACCCGAAATGATATACGGGATTTCTGTCGGTAGTCTTAACGCTGGCTTTTTGGTAAACTCTGCTGGTAAGCAATACATTGAGGACAAGGCGATTGACTGGCCAGGTATTAGTCGTCAATTGATTGAGTTCTGGATAAAAAACATTACCCGCCCCGAAGATATTGCCCTTGTACGGTCGCGCCTTACCTTAGGAATAGATACCCTGATGAGTCGTTTTGATGGACTGCTGGACACCACTCCTCTGCATACCCTTATCCGAAAAAACCTCAATGAGTTTATTCTCAAAAATAGTCCTGTTAAACTCAAAGTAGGGGCGGTAGATGTTGTCAGTGGAAAAATGGTGTATGCCACGCCCGAAGATGAAAGCTTTTTGGAATATATTATGGCCAGTAGTTCGTTGCCTACGCTGATGCCCGCTATCCACATCAAAGGTCAACGTAAAGCGGCGTACTTAGATGGAGGGCTTCGGGTAGTGGCTCCGCTCAAAGCAGCACTGGAAGATGGAGCTACCGAAATTGTGTGCATAGCCTGTCATGCTGAGCATATTTATGACGAGCCCGTAAACTATCGCAATCTGTTGAAATTGCTGGATCGGGTTAAGGATATTAACGTAAACCAGATTGTTAATAGTGACATTGCCTGGGGGCAAAACTACGTGGAAAAAGAAGGCCTGAAAGGCCGGGCGCTGAAATTATCGGTGGTGCGCCCCCATGAACCCTTGCACCTCGATATGTTGAAGTTTAATTCAGACGACATCGTTCGGTTGATCGTGCAAGGTTATAAAACGGGATTTGAATACATTCAGGCAAATGGGTTGCCTATTTTGAATACGCCCAATGCGACTCCCAACGAAGCCCCCCAAAATGCATAGACGCATCTTGGCGGTCAAATGGAGGAATTGAAATTTACTTTACTATACTTTTATTTTAAGAATGAATATTACGATTCGCAGAGGTACTGCTGAAGATGTACCCCAGGCATTTGAGTTGGTTCAGGAACTTGCTTTGTACGAAAAAGCCCCCGAACAAGTCACCAATACCCCCGAAATGATGCTCCAAGATGGTTTTGGTCCTAACCCGATTTTTGGGTTATTTGTGGCGGAGGTCGATGGTAAAGTGGTGGGGATTTCGTTGTATTATTATCGTTATTCTACTTGGAAAGGCAAACGCCTCTACTTGGAAGACATCGTGGTGACGGAGTCGATGCGTGGGTATGGTTTGGGCAAACAACTTTTTGACGTGACGGTCGAAGAAGCAAAAAATACCCAATGTACGGGCATGATGTGGCAGGTGCTGGATTGGAACGAGCCTGCTATTCAGTTTTATAAAAAATACGGCACCCGCTTTGACGAGGGCTGGATTAATTGTCATTTGGATTTTTAGCAGATTCAAAATCAATCTGCTTCGCTACTTCTTTTTGAGCAACCCACGGAGTTGTTTTTCGATGATTTCGGCTTTTTTTTTGGCCTCCTCCATTGGTAGCCCCACCTTCATTTCGGGGCGGGTGTGTCCAGTGGAGGTAAGCCACGCGTCTTTCATGAGTTGTTGCCGTTCGGAAACCAGTTTCAAAATTTCTTCTCCCTCTGGATGAATGGTCAAAGTTGTTTTGACATCCTCTGCTGTCTCCAGTCCTTTTTCGCCCAAATACATCAACACTTGCTTGGCGATCAGCCAATGCCCCAGAGCGTCGGGATGAACGCCGTCTTTGGCCAAAGCAAAGTCTGGATTGTTCTGGCGGTGTTGTTCCAAATAAGTTTTCATCGGAAAATGCAGGTCGGCTACTTCCCATTTTTGGGCTTTGCGTTGGTTCAAGAGCCATTCAGAGTAGGTGTCTAGCACGGCACCATAGCCCACGGCCTTGCCTCTAATCTCATCATAAATAGGCGGTGTGAGGTGGACAATCGGTACGCCTAAGTCTGCAATTTGGGCGTGCAACCACGTAATACCTTCGCGGAATTTTCGGAAGCGCTCTTCATCCAAAGGCAAATAGATGCCATCGTTCATGCCATAACAGGCAAAAACAATGTCAGGTTTGGTTTGAGTAAGTACCCGTTGGAGACGCTCATGCAAATCGGGTCGGGCAAATCTCCCTCCCGCATGGTTAGGCTCCGAAAGCCCCGAAACGGTTTCGCTGGGTAAACCCACATTGATGATTTCAAAACGCCTTTTGGGGTAATGCGTCAGGAGGTAGGCCTCGATGTCGGTGATAAATTGCCCAGCATAGGTGATACTGTTGCCGATAAAGACAATCCGGTGGATTTTTTTGGGAAAGGGTTTAGGGCCGCTGGCCAGGGTTATAGAGAAGAAAGAAAAGTAGAAGATAATATACCAAAAAGTTGTACGTTGGCTGTGTTTTGTAAATCGTATATTCATACTTAAAATAGTCAATTAGGAATTTAATAAGTAAAGCTAGTATGTATAAAAAACTTAAACCTGCAATCCATCAATAATTTCTTTAATCAGTTGTAGGTGCTACATGAATATAATACAAAACACGTAGCAGCTCTTTTTAAAGAATGTAACTATTTAGAATTCAAAGTGCTTTATTTTTCGTAATGGTACTTTTACTTTAGAATATAAATGAGAATTCGAGATAGTTTTTTACAATTTTAACTTTCGTTTTTTGCTTAAAAAGTAAAGTTAATTCAAAGCAGCGAAAAGTGAATTGGATTCGTTTAATAAAATCTCAATATCTTGATATATGGCACTTTAAATCGAAAAATTTATTTATAAAAAATATACCATTTATTAAGTTTATATATACTATTTCATATTTTTACAGCCTAATACTTTACCCTAACGCATTCATGACAAACATTAAAGCACTCCTTCTTCAGGACAGCACAGCCTGTTCGCATCCAATTGAAAATATGATAGAAGAGCCTGGATTCGAAGTTTTACGTGTGTTGGCTTCTGCTTCTGACGAGCTCCTCAAAAGCATTTTTACGCTTCAGCCCGATTTGATTATTTGCGAAGACTCTTACAGCAAACTCATTTTAAGCACTGAGCGGAGAATTCAAAAAAATATCCCTATCGTGTTTGTTGGGGCGAATGAAGGCGGTTTTACGGAAATGCCTATTCCCAACCGACCAACGGCGTATCTAAAATGGCCTTTTACGGGCGGTGTTTTGCGGGCAATGATTCATCTGCTTATTTGAGATATATTGCCCTTCACTTAGCTTCTGAGAAAAACGAATGCCTCCAATTTTTGGGGGCATTCGTTTTTACAAATACACCCTGCGACCCCTAAATGGATAAAAGTGAAGAAGGAATTAAGTAGATAGATGCTGATTGACCATTTTATGCTTTAGCACCTAATTCAAACCGATACATGAAAAATTATAAAATAGCATTGATTACTCTTATGCCTCTTTTTGCAGGAATAACGACTGTTTATGCGCAGAAAGGCAGAGACGTGAGTTTTACAAAACAGGTACTGACCACGATGTTTTTTTCGGAAGGTGTGGCGGTAGGAGATGTGAATCATGACGGAAAGAAGGATGTCATGGCAGGGGCATTTTGGTTTCAGGCTCCCAACTGGCAACGCCACGAAATAGCCAAAGGAGACACCTTTACCGTCAATGGTGGCTACAGTAATTCGTTCCTGAATTTCAGCATGGATGTCAATCAGGACGGCTGGATTGATTTGATACGGGTAGATTATCCTGGAATTCCGGTGGTGTGGCACGAAAATCCCCAGAACAAACCTGGCCACTGGAAAGTACATGTAATTAGCAAATCTTTGGGCAATGAATCACCGTATTTTGGCGATATCGACGGTGATGGCCGCCCAGATATTGTGGGTAATGATTCTGAATCAAAACAAATTATATGGTTGAAATCTCCCACCAAAAAAGGAGATACCCAGTGGGAAAAAACGGTGATTGCAGAAGGGAATATTTCTGGCACACACCGATTTACCCACGGCCTTGGCTTGGTAGATATGAACGATGATGGCCGGCTAGATGTGCTCATCAAAGAAGGTTGGTGGGAAGCCCCTGCCGACCGTAAACAGCCCAATTGGGCATTTCATAAGGCAAATTTGGGCGAAGATTGCTCTCAAATGTACCTGCTTGATGTGAATCAGGATGGGTTGAAAGATGTTATCAGTACTTCGGCGCATGCCTATGGTATGTGGTGGCACCAACAGGGCAAAGATGGAGAAGGTAACCCAACTTGGACGAAGCACGAAATATATAAAGCCTTTTCGCAGACACACGGACTAAGTTTAATTGACATCAATGGTGATGGACAAAAAGATTTGGTGACGGGTAAACGTTATTTTGCGCACAATGGCAACGACCCTGGAGAGTTTCAGCCCGCGGTATTGTATTGGTTTGAATTCAAACCTGGCCCAACGCCCACTTGGACGCCCCACGAAATTGACAATAACTCGGGCGTAGGCTTGCATGTTGTGACGGAAGATATAAACAACGACCGTCTGCCTGATATTGTGGTGGCGAACAAAAAAGGGGTGCACGTGTTTTTGCAACAAAAAAAGTAACCATTTCGAGCACATTAAATTTCTTTACAGGTGTCCACAGGACAGCATTTTAGTGGGTAATAATGTAAGTTTGTGCTATGAAAGTTGGCTTATTTATTCCCTGTTATGTAGACCAGTTTTACCCGCAAGTGGGTATTGCTACGCTTCAATTACTAGAGAGGTTTGGATGTCAGGTCTCGTATCCTGCCAAACAAACGTGCTGCGGTCAGCCTATGGCCAATTCGGGCTATGAACACTTGACGCATGACTGTAATCGTTTGTTTATCAACAACTTCTCATGGTTTGACTACATTGTTTCCCCGTCGGGAAGTTGCGTGTTGCACATCAAAGACCACCTGCATGATGACAAACGCGAGGGCGAAGCAACGCACGTACGGACCCACATTTATGAACTCACGGAGTTTTTGACTGATATCCTAAAGATTGAAAACTTAACGGCCCATTTCCCGCACCGCGTAGGAGTACACCAGAGTTGCCACGGGCAGCGCGGACTCCGCGTAGCCCAGATGTCGGAGTTGGTGGCGCCGCCATTTTCCAAACCCGAAAAACTATTAAACATGGTTACTGGTTTAGAGTTAGTAAAGCTCGACCGGGTGGATGAATGTTGCGGATTTGGGGGTACATTTTGCGTAGCCGAAGAAGCTGTTTCGGTACGGATGGGTATCGACCGCGTAGATGACCACGTCAAAAACGGCACTGAAGTTCTAACTGGAGGCGATATGTCGTGTTTGATGCACTTGGAGGGAGTTATTCGCCGTCGTCAGTTGCCTATCAAAGTAATGCACATCGCTGAGATTCTAAATGCAAAGTAATTTCGAATGTGGTAGCAGATTTTCAAATCTGCCACGGGATTGTCGTATCGGGTTGCGAGCAACCCCTTAATACCTGAAAAAAAATGAACCACGCTGACGCCGCCGAAAAGTTTAATAAGGATTTTGACCGTACTACTTGGCACGACGAGACGCTTTGGTGGGTGCGCCAAAAACGCGACCGCGCGGCTTTTGCCATCCCCGAATGGGAACAACTGCGCGACACCGCCTCTCAAATCAAGCACAATGTGTTGTCTAACTTAGACAATTATTTGATTGAGTTTGAGAAAAATGCGCAGAAAAACGGCATCACCGTGCATTGGGCTGCCGATGCCCACGAGCATAATAAAATTATACTTTCGATTCTGAAAAGCCAAGGCGTGACGGAAATCGTAAAGAGTAAGTCGATGTTGACCGAAGAGTGTCACCTCAATCCGTACCTGACCGAAAACGGAGTGGAGGTGATTGATACCGACTTGGGCGAGCGTATTGTTCAGTTGGCCGACGAGCCACCGAGCCATATCGTGTTGCCCTGTATTCACTGGAAAAA
>JAIXPV010000488.1 GCA_027486105.1 Runella sp.
CATGCATCTACCGATGCTTTATCTTCAACAATCAGACGTAAACGCATAGCAAAGTGACCACGTCCACACACTTCAGTACAAGCAATCTCATAATCAAAATTAGGATTACCTAATTCTGCGCGCATTTGCTCGGTAGACTTATCGGGGGTAAACCAGAATTTAGTTGGCATCCCTGGAACTGCATCCATTTTTACCCGCATGTGAGGGATAAATACGCTGTGCAAAACATCACGAGCGCGAATTTTTAAGGACACTGGTTTTCCTACTTCGACGTGCATCTCACTAACGTTGATAAAATCATCAAACGAAGCTTCGTCTGAATAATCTATCCCACTTGGATTGTTATTGTTATCATCGATAAGCTTGAAATTATAATTTCCAAGTTTATTGTCCTGAATACCTGGATAGCGAACAACCCAACCAAACTGTTTTCCCATGATTTCAATTACTTGGGCATCTGCTGGAGCGTCAGACATAATTTGGGTCCATGAACGAAATCCTAAGAATACTAATACAGCCATAATTACGGCTGGAATAGCAGTCCAAATCAACTCAAGCTTGTGGTTTTCGGGATAAAAAGTAGCCTTATAGCCTTTCTTATATTGGTATTTCCAAGCAAAAAAGAAAAGCAAGAAGTTTACAATAAAAAACGCGATAGTCAATAACGACATATCCAACCAAAACTGGCTGTCAGTCTCACGACCGTGTGGTGATGAAGCTTCGGGTAAGAAATAATTTCTAGCCGACAAGTAAGACCATACTGCACCCACTGTTCCTGCAATTAGGAAAATTATCCACAAAGCTCCGTTTATTTTGTTATTTGGGGCGGGAGCATCCTCTTCAGTGTTTAATTGAACACTGCCCATCACTTTCTGCAATTTGGCTGCGATAGCAATTGCTACCCCAAGCAGCACAAGCAATAATAAACCAACTAAATATACCATTGTATTAAGATAGGTTGTAATTTAAATTCGTTACGCAATATCGTGGTGCAAAGACTCTTCCAACATTGGGTGATTACGTGGAATCAAATTTGCTTTTGTTAGTTGACTTGATACTGTCCAAATAAAGGCACAGGCAAACAACAGAACAAACCCAAATTCAACCGCGCCAAAACCACCGTTTGCTCCTACAGTACCTGGCATGATGTTGGTGTAAAAGTCAAAGTAGTGACCTACCAAAATCGACCAGCAAGCTAGTTTCAAAATGACAGAAGTGCGCTTTGAATCTCTCGTCATTAAAACTAGGAAAGGGGCCACAAAGTTTAACAAAATATTGATAAAAAATGGAGCTTTATAGATACCACCATAACCGCTAAAGCGCTCACGATAATAAATGGCTTCTTCGGGTAAGTTTGCGTAGTAAATCAATAAGAATTGAGCAAACCAAACGTATGTCCAAAAGATACTAAACGCAAAACAGAATTTACCCAAATCGTGTAGGTGACTTTCATTTACCGCCTTTAGGTATCCTCTATCTTTCAATGTAACGATTGTTAAAGTCATAGTAGCTAAACCTGCCACGTGCCAACTGGCCAATGTATACCATCCAAACATAGTGGAAAACCAGTGAGTATCAATTGACATCACAAAGTCCCACGCTGAAGTTGACGAAGTTACGGCAAATACGACCAAGAATGCAGTACCATATTTGATTGATTTTTCGTAGCCATCAAGTCCACCGATTTCATCCTCTCGAAGTGATAGATTTCGTACGATACGCCACAGTACATACCATAGGCCAAAATAAAGCAGCAAGCGGATGATATAAAAAGGCTTGTTGAGAAAGCCTTGCTTACCAGCAATGATGGCATCATAATTTGCACTGGCGGGATCCATGATTCCTTCGTGCATCCAGTGATATATTTTATCTCCAAAAAACACGGCCAAGACAATCATAATAATAGCTGGGATTGGCAAAAAAGCTGGCATAGCTTCTGGAATTCTTTTAAAAACAGCCGACCAGCCCGCTTGAGCTAAATAATTATAGGAAATGAAGAACATTCCAATAATTGAAATACCCACAAAATATACACTATTGAGCCATAAATTGGCAATGATACGTTGTGTCCAATGGTAGCCGTGAGCTCCGTGGTCATGCTCTGCTCCATGTCCAGCGGCAGCGTGAGCATCATGTCCTCCTCCCTGCGACAACAGGTATGAGCCAAGTAGAACAAGTGCAATACCTACACCCATTCCAATAAGGAGATTGCGTTTCGACTCGGCGGTAAACTCAAATTGCTCTTCTACCGAAACAACTTCGTGATGATGTGCGCCCATTATAAAATTGTTATTCGTTATCGGTTTTATTTGTTAATATTAATTGTTAACTGCTAACGTTTATCTTGATTCAGACTAACAATTAACAACTAACGTATTGAAACTACCCCTTTTGTAATTTATGAACATAGTGAACTATTTTCCAACGCTCTTCGGGAGTAACTTGAGAGCCGTGTGGCCACATTCTTCCTTTACCATGTGTAATCACGTGGAAAATATGACCATCGTTCATATTGAGGTAAGCGTCTGCTTTGTAGTTTGGAACGCCTTTGTACATATCTGCTACAGGGCCTGCGCCGTCACCTGCTTCACCGTGGCAATGCTGGCAATAACGCACGTACAGCTCTTTACCTTGAGCCAGTGTTTTTTCATTGTTGGGGACAGGATTTTTCAAAACAGCTTCGGCAATAGCTAAATCATCTTTCCCAAGATTATAAACCATTAAATCAACGCTGGCGCTGTCAAATTTTGTTTGATAATTACGACGGGAAACGGTCCCAGCAACTGGCTCGCGCATGTTTTTACCATCCGCATTGATTGCATTCTTTTCGATTTGAGTATAAGGCTCATACCCCACCGAATTGTACATGTTAGGTGCAAATTCCCAGCCCGTATCATCATGACTACGCTGACAAGAAGTCATGGTTGCTGCTGCAAAAAAAGCCCCTACTATTAGTGTATGAATTCTTTTCATTTGTGTATCAATACATTACAACTGTTTAACACTCACTTCTTCAGCTCCCGAAGCTTTGATCAGGCTTTCGATCTCGGTTTCCGAAAGTTTATTTTTGCTCAGGTCGATTGCCATTATAAACTTGTTGTCGGTACAACGTGGGTCAAACAAAAGCGGTTTTACGGTTGGTCCCAGGCCATTGGAAATGAAAAAAGTAAATGTCATCCCGAAAGCAGTAAACAATACAGTCAACTCAAACATTGCTGGAACATAGTTGGGATAGGAAAGCGGATCTTTTCCCCCGATTACCATCGGCCAATCGATACCCATAGGGCATGTTGTAAGTGGTAGGGCATAACGAAACCCTCCGCAGCCGAAACAAAACGAGGCAATACTAATG
>JAIXPV010000670.1 GCA_027486105.1 Runella sp.
TGCAAATACGCACTTAGACATTGAGTGCAATATAGTAGACTGCCTACTGCCTACTGTAGACTGTAAACTGCCTACTGCGATGCTAAGTTTTTTTAGAGTTAATGCTCCTTATCAGATTTTGAGCCTCATCATCGTTTTGGTGATGTTTCAATTCCCCTTTTATATCAATGCCCCTGACCTGTTGGTTTCTGAACTCCAATGGATGCTGGTGGGGGAAAAAATGGGGCAGGGATTCATGCTTTATCGCGACGTATGGGACAATCTCAGTCCTCTTTCGGCGGCGGCCTACTGGGGTGTTGATGAGCTTTTTGGCCGCTCTCCCGCTGCCTATCGCAGCATTGCCAATATTCTGATACTTTTGCAAGCCATTTACTTCAATTATCTTTCAAATCAACGTCAACTTTTTACGGAGCGTAATTACGTTCCTGGCGTACTCTACTTGCTATTTATCAACGTTTCGTTTGATTGCAGTATACTATCGCCAGTTTTGATGGCGACCACGTTTATTTTATTGGCATTTGGTACGCTCATTCGTCAAATGCAACGCGAGGGTGTCACTGACGAAGTATTTGAATTAGGCTTTTACCTGAGCGTGGCCACGCTCTTTTATTTGCCCATGGGTCTGTTTTTACTGTGGGCTTTTTTCTCAATGCTGCTCTACACAGGGGCTAATTTTAGGCAACACACGTTGGCGCTATTTGGGTATATTTTCCCTATTGCCCTTTCGGCACTTTTCTTCTTTTTTCGCGGGGCGCTTGACGAGTTAAGTCAAAACCTACTCACGTCGGCCTTTGAGGCGCGGCGGTATAATTTACAGGATTTTCTGGGGGTTATTGGCACCATGGGGGGGGCTTTTTTGATAGGTGGGCTTGGCTTTTTTCAAACCATTGGGTATCCTCGCTTTATCAATTATCAGGGTCGATGCCAGCAAATAATGGGCTTATGGGTAATCACAGCTTTGCTTTCTATCGGGTTAATGCCTTTCATTGCCCCGATGCAATTCATTATTTTCATTCCTCCCGTGGCGTTTTTTGCCGTCAATTTCTTCATGCTGATGAAGCGCCGTTGGCTGGCCGAAGTTCTTTTTATCGTTGTATTTCTGACTACTTTATTTTTTCGGTATCAAGCCTCTTTCCTCACCAATCCCATCACCCTGACCAGTTCGGCGCGATTAGATAACTTGAAAATCAAAAGTGCCTTGCTGCCCCCCTCGATTCGTCAGCAAAAAGTGCTTGTGATTGGGGAAGACGAAGGAGAATACCGCGACAATTATCCCGCTACGGCCTACATCAACTGGGAATTGGCCCGCAATGACTTTGAAAATTTGGACAGCTATGAAAGTGTCATTAGTATTTTTGACAATTTCACCGCTGACCCTCCTACCTACGTCATCGACAAAGAGAATTTGATGCCACGCCTTTTTAATCGACTTCCCGAACTCGGCAAGCGATACCGCTCTACCCAGTGGAAAGGCATTTATCAACTTAATGTTAAGTAGGTAGTTCAGAGTAGGCAGTAGCAAATTAACTCTCTCAAAATTAGGATTATTCAACTCTAGATTAACATCACTTTGCATTTCTTGACAATAACTGTCTACTGTAAACTGCTTACTGCATTAGCACTCGGTCACACTCAAGGCCAAGCCCGCTTCTGAAGTTTCTTTGTATTTTTTGGACATATCACGGCCCGTGGCTCTCATTACTTTTATGACGCTGTCGAAGGATATTTTTTGCATTCTAGGGTCGATGGTCATGGCTAAAAGGTACGCATTGTAGGCCTTGGCAGCACCCATGGCATTGCGCTCAATACACGGAATCTGCACATAGCCACCGATGGGGTCGCAGGTCATGCCGAGGTGGTGCTCAATACCAATTTCAGCTGCCGCTTCTACTTGCTCTATACTTCCTCCAGCCGCGTAGGTGAGCATTGCAGCTCCCATGGCCGAGGCCGTTCCGATTTCGCCCATACAGCCCATTTCAGCCCCTGAAATACTGGCGTTATGTTTTACCAAAAATCCATCCAATGGCTCCCGCAGCCAACATTCCATCGCGCATTTTTTGAGGTGAGTAATGAAAATGGTATTTCATTAAGTAGGTAAGGCCTGGAAAAACCCCCGATGCTCCCGAAGTGGGAGCCGTCACGACTATACTACCCGCCGCATTTTCTTCGGAGGCTGCCAAACAATATGAGTTCAGAAAAATCAGAAAACTGTCGGTCGTGGAGGCGTGCTGTTTTGCCCGTTCATAAAGCAAAGGTGCTTTTCGTTGAAGACGAATCGACCCCGGCAAAATACCTTTAGCTCGTATCCCGCGCTTAACGGCTTTGTGCATAAAATCCAGAATTTGGTCGATTTTACGAATAATTTCTTTCTCAGAAATCCCCGTCAACGCCTTTTCATTTTCAATCATGAGCTGCGAGAGGGTGAGATTCCCCGCACGTAAATGGGCCTGCAATTCCTCCATCGTTGCGTACGGATACACTGGTAAACGATGCGTGGTTCCTTCAGTTTCATGGCCTTTTTGTTGGATAAATCCGCCGCCTACCGAATAAAACTCCCCTTCCATGACCGTTTGCCCAACTTCATCAAGTAGCCTTATAATCATGGTATTGGGGTGGGGGAATGAGGTTTTTCCTTTGTGATAAACAATACTGCTTTCCGAAACAGGCACCTTCATTCCCTGAAACTGAACTTCGTAAGTATCTTCATTCTTTTTCATGAGCCCACTCAACTGTATGGGGTCGCAAGTATGAGGTTGCCAGCCCAATAGGCCTCCCACAATGGCACGGTCGGTGCCGTGGCCTTTGCCAGTGGCACTCAATGAGCCATAGAGATTGATTTGGAGCGTTTTACCACGTTGCGCCTGTTCAAGAGGTAGTTGGGTGAGTTGTTGCAAAAAAAGATACGCCGCCTTCATAGGCCCAATCGTATGCGAACTAGATGGCCCTGGCCCCACTTTAAACAAATCAAATAATGAAGTAGTAATTGCGTTTTTGGAAGGCATAAAATAATTTTAAAAACGACGTACGGGAAATTTGTCAAAATAACGCCTTTTCAGTCACTTTTCCACACCTTTTAAAGCCCAATCCTAAAATCATTCCAAGATTTTTTGTAATATTTAATAACTAATTAAGCAAATTTATTCACGCAAAGGCGCAGTGGCGCAAAGAGTATAAAAGGCTGATTATCTAAAACTTAGCACCTTATCGGCTCTGCATGAAGTTTAAATTAATTTTGCACATTTACTTAGGGGCAAAAGTTTCTCCTAAACGTAAAACCCTACACCAAACGCCCTTCTTTGATGTGTACA
>JAIXPV010000426.1 GCA_027486105.1 Runella sp.
GGTGTTGAACCTCAATCTGAAACCAACTGGCGTTTGGCCAACAATGATAACGTAGCGCGTTTGGGCTTCGTTAATAAAATGGACCGTTCAGGAGCTGACTTTTTGAACGTATGTAAGCAAGTAAAGGAAATGCTAGGTAGCTACGCAGTGCCTTTGCAATTACCCATCGGCTCTGAAGACCAATTCAAAGGGGTTGTTGATTTAATTAACAACCGAGGCATGATTTGGAACGAGCACGACAAAGGAATGACCTACGAAATCGTTCCTATTCCTGAAGACATGGTTGAAGAAGCCGCAGAATGGCGTGAAAAACTACTGGAAGCAGTAGCGGATTACGACGAATCGTTGATGGAAAAATACTTTGAAGACCCAGAGTCGATCTCAGAAGATGAAATCTTGAAAGCATTACGGGCCGCCGTAATTGATATGAAAATCGTTCCGATGCTTTGCGGTTCTTCTTTCAAAAACAAAGGTGTTCAGACCATGCTTGATTACGTGATGGCGTTGTTGCCTTCACCGTTGGATAAAGAAAGCATCAAAGGGACTAACCCTAACACTGGCGAAGAAATCGCTCGTAAACCAAGCGTTGCCGAGCCTTTCTCAGCTTTGGCGTTCAAAATTGCTACTGACCCTTACGTAGGTCGTTTGTGCTTTATCCGTGCATATTCAGGGGTATTGGAAGCAGGTTCTTATGTGTTGAACAACCGTTCAGAAAACAAAGAGCGTATTTCTCGTATCTTCCAAATGCACGCCAACAAGCAAAACGCCATCGAGCGTTTGGAGGCAGGTGATATCGGTGCGGTAGTAGGTTTTAAAGATATCAAAACGGGCGATACCCTTTCTGATGAGAAAAACCCAATTATCCTCGAATCAATGATTTTCCCTGAGCCAGTAATCGGTTATGCCATTGAGCCTAAGAAAACCGCAGATCAGGACAACTTCTCTAAAGCCATCGGTAAACTCATCGAAGAAGATCCAACCCTCCAGGTTGAGTCAAACGAAGAGACTGGCCAAACCATCATCAAAGGGATGGGTGAGCTTCACTTAGAAATCATCATCGACCGTATGCGTCGTGAGTTTAAGGTAGAAGTAAACCAAGGTGCGCCGCAGGTAGCTTACAAAGAAGCCATCACCAAGAGTGTTGAACACCGCGAAGTTTATAAGAAACAAACGGGTGGTCGCGGTAAATTTGCCGACATCGTATTTGAACTCGGGCCACGTGACGACCACGAGCCAGGTCAGGAAGTGAAAAAAGGTTTACAATTCGTAAACGAAGTCGTTGGAGGTGCTATTCCACGCGAATTTATCCAACCTGTACAAAAAGGATTTGAAGCCGCAATGGTCAACGGTCCTTTGGCAGGTTACCAGTTGGAAAGCATGAAAGTGCGTCTTTTCCACGGTTCTTACCACGATGTTGACTCAGATTCACTTTCGTTTGAATTGGCCGCGAAACTAGGTTTCAAAGAAGCCGCTCGTCAGGCAGGTCCAAAATTACTTGAACCCATCATGGCCGTTGAAGTATTGACGCCTGAAGAATACACTGGTCCAATCACGGGTGACTTAAACCGTCGTCGCGGTATCATGAAAGGCATGGACTCGCGCGCTGGTTCACAAGTAATCAAAGCTGATGTGCCTTTGTCGGAGTTGTTTGGTTACGTAACCGACCTACGCACCATGTCGTCGGGTCGTGCTACTGCCAACTTGACCTTCTCTCACTACGAGTTCCTGCCAAACAACTTGGCCGAAGTCGTGATTGCGAAGTCTAAAGGATAGTAAAATCGGTTGGCAATTCACCCTTGTGTGAATTGCCAACCTAAAAATATTTCCTGTCGGAGTTAATGGCTCTTTCGACGGGATGTTATCAAAACAATCAGAGCCACCTTATCACAATGAATCAAAAAATTCGTATCAAACTGAAGTCATTTGACCACAACTTGGTGGACAAATCGGCGGACCGCATTGTAAAGGCGGTGAAATCAACGGGTGCTGTGGTTAGCGGCCCGATTCCATTGCCTACAGAAAAGCAAATCTACACGGTACTTCGCTCACCCCACGTGAACAAAAAATCACGTGAGCAGTTCCAACTTTGCACCTACAAACGCCTGATTGACATTCACTCTTCAAGCGCCAAAACCGTAGATGCTTTGATGAAACTCGAATTGCCAAGTGGCGTTGATTTTGAGATTAAAGTTTAATGATAAGGTTTCCAACCACCAAGCCGGCCTCGAAAGTGGTCGGCTTTTGTTGTTTTTAGGGGTAAAATGACCATCTTCCCACCCACCAAAACCGTTTGATAACTTTTTAGATTATCCTTTGTAACTCTTCACAGGCTTACTGTATATTTGGCGCAATGTATGCGCAGGCGTATCGTATTCTTTCCGCACCGACAATACGAGGCTTCCGCATCTCACCCCCTACTTTCTGATAAACAATGTTGACAGCCTTGCCAAAAAAGCTGTTTGTCAGAATGATATCCTATCCCCCGGATTCATATATAAAGTTGACTGACAAATAGTTGATTTGGTGTTTAAAAGAACATTCTATAAACAACAACCAAATACATGACAGCCAAACAAAACCCAGAGTACTTCGAAGAATTAGATGCTTTAGAAATATTTCTTCTCCGTAACAATACACTCCTTACGCAACAGGAACTAAGGGTGCTTTATGCGGCCATGAGCGGCAAAACAAATGCTGAGATAGCCCAAGAGCTATGCCGCTCAATCGCTACTGTCAAGACCCACAAAAATCACATCATCCGAAAACTGGGCTTAAATGGAAAAGACGGTTTTCGGCGCTACTTGCTCAAAATGGCTCACATTGGTTTTAAAGAGAAGAAAAATCAACCCTAGGGTGGAGAAAAATCAAACTTTGGGTGGAGGCGCGATAAAAATATTTTGCAGAGATTTGCCCCTGACTATTGCGCATAGTTAGAAAATGAGAAAGCCCCGCTTCAGTTTGGCCGCCAGGCGGAGCTTCTCTTGGGAGTTTAAACAATTTTTTAATCATTTAAACCAGTGTAAAAGTATGAAAAAATACAGACTTCTTTTCTTTGTCAAAAAGAGTTTTTCTTTAATTGCACTCCTTTTTTGGATGGTATCGTGTGATAAAACAGAAAATTTTATCGTACATAATAATGAACTATCAATTGGAGATGCCAAAGCATGGTTTGAACAGACGCACATTAAAAATGCCAGAAAAGGAGAAAAAGACACAATATTTGACAGGCGCATCAACTGGGACTATGCCTTTGATTATCAATTCAGTCCAACTCAAAAAATTGTTGCATTACCAATTATTCACCAAAAAAAGGGAGATACACCATCCGGTTACAAGCAACTTTGGATTTACAAAGATAAAAGCGGGAGCAATAGAGCTGTGATTGCTGAGTATGTATGGCAATTTGACAAAAAAGACAAAAGTGAACTCCCAAATGGCAAGTTTTCCGGTTATATGCTCTTTAGAGATTGGGAGAATAATTTACTGGGAGGCTTTTCAATAAAAAATGATAAAATCATAGCAGGAGTTACAGAATTTTCCTTGTTGAAGGATGTAAAATCAAAAAAGAATGGACGTCTTAATAATACTACTTGCTATTGGGCTCCCAATTGCCGAACAGCTTATGTAGGTGCAGTTTACGAAGGGCAGGAAATCCTTGTTTCCGTGCTGGATTGCAGTAATATAAATTATGTTTGTGTTTATACGGAATCTTTAGGGATTAATACAGGAACCACCCCACCCCATTGGATTCCTATTTCAGCAGCTCCTAATTCCATTAGCCTTTTCCCCAATGATTTTAAATATGAAATAATCCCTAACAAGTGCTCGGGTTATGAGCGAATGTGGCAGATTGGGTATAGAGATAACAGCCCGATGCTTACCAAAGAAATAAGTGGTTTTCTGACCGATGATAATCAGATAATCATCGCACCTACTTTTCCAAATAATTCGACTATTTCTCACTTTTCGCCTACATACTATGATAATCAAGGGAGAGTTATTCTAAGCTTTAGTGACGAGCAAAAAAATATCATTGTGTATGATTACTCAGCCTCCCCAAACAATCCCACTATCCAATAATACGGAATTAAAGGAATGATTCATACACACCCATATTGCAATGGCTCTTTTTTTGGTGCCCCTTATCTAGATGACCAACCAAGTCCACAAGATTATACCATGGCAAACCATTATTATGGATTTGAACAGTATATCGTATCGTGTAGTAACATAATAAAGTTTAATGGCACGGGATCCCAATCAATAACAAAAACCCAAAAAATAAACTGTCAGTAACTCATTTTCAAATGAATTATCCTTTTATGAAATGTGCTTTTTTGAGTCTCCTGATGCTGATAGTGTTGCGGGGAGCTGCTCAGCCCGTGCCGCAGATAACGCTCCAAAATCCCGAACTCGAACAAAAACTCCGGCATTACATTCAGGAGTCACGAAACAAAGGTTTTTTGCCCGACACCTCGGGTATCGTAGTGCTTTCTGCCGGTGGACTTCTTGATGAACTACCAATGCATCTGATGGCCATCCGCCAAACTTCCCCTTCTATGTTTAAAAAACGGGTAATTCCTGCCTGTTATACCCTCATCGACGGGGCTTTGGTGCTGATACGGTCGGGCTTTGAGTTGGGCTTTCAGTATCCCAAGGCATTTCATCGGGCGGTGGCCCAACTCACCCAAGGGTACTACACGCCCAAGAGAGGGCGGCGGGTGGTTGCGCCCAAAAACATCAAAGAGGCCACCACCCACATCGAAGGGGGTCTCTACAATGGCACTTTCATCAAATGATACTACCTGCTGCACCAAAACTTTTGCAATACCATGAAATTCAACCTGTTATTCTTTTTTGGGGTTTTAATCCACCTCCCTGTGTGTGCGCAATCTGTCCCTCAGGTGACTGTAAAAGACCGTGTTCATCTCAAACTCTTCGAGGATTACATTGCCGAGTCCAAACTCAAACAGATTCTTACCGACAGTACCGGTATTGTATTTGTGACCTACGGACGCACCACCCAAGGATATACCATTCATTTAGAGGCCATTAAAGAACAACAAAGTTCCTATTTTATAAAGAGCAGTATTTATATTCCTACACAATACACTTTCATTGAGGGCGTACTGGTCCTGTTCAGCAGCTCGTATATGTACAATGCGCAATTTACTGCTGCCTATTTGCAAGCCGTAGATACACTGGTAGAAGGCCGTTTTAAAAGACTCGAAGAAGAAAATGGATGGGCGGTAAAATGGGAAAATATCAATGGGCAACTTGTTAAAAACAGATACTTTTTTAAGGGAGATTCAAACAGCAAGCTGATTACCTATCCTTTTGACGGTAGCGAACGCATCATCCAAAAAATGTTAAATTAAAGTTTAATGACTAAGGTTTCCCATAACAAAAGTCGACTTCGCAAGAGGTCGGCTTTTGTTGTTTTTAGAGGTAAAATAAGCCTCTTCCCCCCCAAAAACCGTTTGATAAGTTTTTAGAATATTATTTGTAGCTCTTCACAGGCTTACTGTATATTTGGCACAATGTATGCGCGCAGACGTATACGCCTTCTTCTACTCAACTTTCTGATAAACACTAGTGACAGCTTTTGCAAAAAAAGCTGTTTGTCAGAAACCTATCCTATCTTATCTATCGGGATAAAGATAAAATAGGCTGATAAACGCTTTATTTGGTGGCTGCAATAAAAGAATGTGCGGTAAGCAAAACCAAATAATATGATAACCAAGCAAGACGGAGAGCAGCTCGAAAAATTAAAAACTTTAGAATTATTCTTTCTAAAGGAGAACGTATTATTTACCCACCAAAAATTGAGGATGCAATATGAAGTAGTAGGGGGGAAATGAAATGCTGAAATAGCGCAAATTATGCATGTGTGCCTAGGTACAATTAAGACCCATAAACATAACCTAATTACCAAATTATGTAGTGTTTGATTCGGCAGGGCTTAAGGTATACGGGAAAGGAGAAGGGGCCGCCCGCGCGGTAGAAAGTTCGCCAGCAGGGACTAAGTAAACGTCGTAGTTGGCGCAAAGTTTAGGTGGCCTATCATGAATCAAACCATCAAGTTTTAGCTATATCTGTGACTAGTAATGACATAGACGATGCATCCATGTTAGAGCCACTACTTCAATAGGTGCCCTTATTGATTTGTAAAGTGGCCGCAGCAGACGGCGCATATGACTAAAAAAAAATCTATAATTATCTACAACAACGTTAGATTCAAGCCTTGATTCCTCCAAGAGTTAATGTCATCGTTTGGAGGGATAAGCACGGGAAAGTTTTAGAACATCAACGAAATATTGCGGTGTTAACCGGTAAAAACGTTGGTTTAGCTGAATAGAAAAAATAAACGTGATACCATCGGCGAAGTTTAGCTGAAACAGCCATATTTCGCCTGAAAATGACCTTTGGCCAACGATTAAAAAGTCGAAGTAAGAATCACGGCCAAGTGTTTGAATCAGTTTTCGACATTAACCAAACCACAAGCGGTCAAAGGCCTTCTAAATTAACCATGCAACAAAGCCCTCATACTTCGGGACTATTGTCGAATAGGCCTATCTCATATTCATTTCTGCATCACGCAGTAATCCCCTTTTTAAAATAAAAAAAATGATTCTTTCGTAAATAGCTCATTATTAAATTACATCAACTATACTATCTTTTCTAACCTAATATTCGCATTAATTATGTATATTTTAATTGCAGAAGACGATATTGTTTGGTGTGGCCAATTACAGTTGATGATAAACGAAACTTTTACTAATGCCGAAGTGAATATTGTCCATAATTTTGACGAAGCTTCTACAGAAATAGCTGAACGAACACCAGATATTGTGATTACTAATATTGTTTTACAAGGTAAACGCTCTTTTGAACTTTTTGGATCTACGTCACGAACCTACCCCGTTATTTTCATCACGGCATATCCTAACCACGATTATTTCCAACAAGTTTTTTCCTTGCCCAATATCACGTTTATAGTAAAGCCCTTTCACGCCCTTACGCTGGCAGCAGCTATCAAAACACTTCTGAAAAGTGCTAACACCATGACGCGTGGGGGCATAAACTTTATAGAAGTATTGGGGAGGTTTAGACAAAAACAAGCCGTATATTTTGATGAAATATTGTATATCAAAGCCGATGGCAACCACTCTAAA
>JAIXPV010000504.1 GCA_027486105.1 Runella sp.
TTACTTTTCCGACTTTGACATAAATATGCTGCCAACCGGTACCATAGTCGGCCATGCGAACCGTATGGCTCACCCCAAGGTTGTGTAAAATGCCCGAAATGAGAATAACAAAGTCTTCGCAGTCAATGCCTTCTTTTCGGTCTTCCCACGATTGTCGCGGTAAACGAAGTTCCTCAAATCCTAAGCGGTCTTCGTCGTAACTAAAATCCTTTCGGCACCACTGCCAAATGTCCATGGTCAGGTTTTGGGAGTCGCGGAATTTGTTGGCCGCTTCTTTGGTTTGCGAAACCCCTTTCGGAATCAACTCCTCACAAATGGCATAAAAGGTATCTTCCGGCAATGGGGATTTGCGGACAATAAAATCTGATGGAATGGGCAATTGAAACATAATCAAGGCTTTTACAGGTCGTTGGTGACGCTTATTTTGGGCAGTTTCCCCCCATTGACGTTGACTTCGGCCAAAAACCGATTGAGTATCTGCCCTTCGTAACCATTGTTGCTTCTTAACTCTGAGGTGGTGTAGGTGAAAGTGCCCACGGGAGTCCATTGGGGCTTGGGACGGCGGTAGTGGCCTGATTGTTTCAGGGCCGCAACGACGGTTCTAACGACTTGGTGCCCGGCTTCGTCATACGTGAAGGCAAACCCGGCAATGTCCATCCCTAAGTCAATCGACTGCTTAAAATCGTCAATCAGATTATCTGTAACCTGACCCATCGGGGAGTTGGTGTGCTCAACCATGGCAAACCCGTTTTTCTCTTTGGAGTACGACAACAGGAGCGCATGGTCAAAAAGTAGGTTGGCTGATATGTGGGCATTGTCTTTCAGGCAAACAATGTTGCTGGCAGCGGTCAATCCTGTTACGTCGGCAGTGCCGCGATAGTTGGCCGCCATACCGTCATAAAAACCGCCCACGTCCACGCCCACTTTGAGGGGGGCAAGGGCCGCTGCAAGTTCCTGCATTACCCGATTTACGTCTTGGTATCGCTGTGATATACTGCCTTCAAAAATGGGCAAATCATAGGTATACCCCCATTCTTGTTCGATGTTGGAAGTGGGAAAAACACAAAGGATGCTGCCGTCGTTGTGGCGGTCGGTGTATTGGGTCTTATAATCTTCTACAAATTGTTTGGCGTAGGTGGTCCAAAAATTGGAGCTAAACTTCACCGAACTGTTGTCGGTCGTAAAATCGTCAACGTTAAAACTTGGGTATAAATAGGACTTATATGGTTCAATGCGAAGTTTGTTGACCACAAAAAGCCCTTTTTGGGCAGCGTAATCTAGTACGTAATCCACGACACTCCAGTCGGCCTTCTCGTCGCCAGAGCGGTAAACATGGTCGATTGGGATTGCAATCAAGACTCCGTCAAGACCTTCGGTGGCGCAAAAGTCCATCTGTTTTTCAAGGTAGGGTGCCGTTATTTTACCGTCGATGATGCTGTAATCTGCCTCCCCAAAACCTTCGAGTATGTCTATAAACAAAAGGGTATGGTCAGGCCATACCTTTACCACCGTACTTTTGTTGGCCGTAGTAGTAGTGTTGGTAGTGGTTTTCTTTTTACGGAAAAACAACGCCCAAACACCCACCGCCAGCCCGACGGCTACGATGGATGAATAGAGCCAAAAGGTCTTTTTTTGACTTAATCCTTTGAGGCTTTTTAGGTATTTATTTGCCAATTTTTTCATAATGATTACAGTTTGGCCACAAAAAGGCGATTGCCTTCCGTTTGCCCTGCGTAAATTTTTCCGTCTATTTCCACTTCAAAATCGGTAAATCGGCCCGGTCTTGACCAAACATCCTGCACCAGCAATACTTTGTTGTCGCCATTTTGCAAGTACACCGCAAACGGCTGTCGCTTTATCAGTGCGTCGATGTACCAACTCCCATCGGTGATGGCATCGACGTTAATCATGCTAAGGACTTGCCCGTCTTTGGTGGCACGTCCGTATCTAAATCTTGGCCCCGTTCGGGTGCCATCTGCGGCATCCTGAATCTGCGAAAATATATAGGCGGCATTGACGGTGGCGTTGATGGCCATCGCCTCTTTGCCGGCATAAAATTTCTGTTGTAATGGAGGGTTGCCTTTTTCGATGCTCCAGACCGAGAACTCACGCTTGCCATCCTTGTCAACTTTCGCGTGTTGGTATGAATTTGTCGTGGTATTGGCAGGATTCCAGCCCAAGGGGCCAGGGCACCAATAAAACAGGTACTTTGAGGTAAGAAAACTAAGGGTAAGGTTGTCCTGAAAATAGTCAGGGGGGTACAGGGGCTTATTATCCGTCCTGATTGCCCTGGCATTGTATTCCGGAATTTCTACGACGTGGTTGTTTGGGAAACGATAAAAATCGAACTCGCTAAAAGCCCAAGCGAAATACACCTGCTGTTTGTCGGGCATGGCACGGCTCCAAAGCTCGGACGCATCCAGTGCTTTTAGGTAAGTTACCTGTGGACTGATATTTTGGCCGTTACCATCAGTAGCCGAAAAGTTATTGTCGAAACCTACGTAGCCAAATCCTGTACTGATGATTGAGCCAGCGTTTTCACGTTTTTTGAGATCGCCAATACGTGAATAGGCTTCTTTATACTTCAAAATGTCCTGATGTTGATGACCATACCCAGCATGAGGGCCAAGAACCGTGTTATCAAGGGTTAAGTTTTTGACAGACTTTCCGGGCGCTTCCATCCAATTATATGCCCTCGCCCTCCGCTCTTCGAGGCGTTGGAGTACATAGTTCATGTTGGTCGTGAAATTGGGCGCATCGTAGTCAATAATCCACTGAGAATCTCCGTCAGGCTCAATGTCGAACGCCATTATTTTTTGAATTTGCAGTCGGTTTGCAAATTCAATGCATTCCTGTTTTGTAAGCTCGTGAAATGCCCGGAAAGTACCATCGGGTTTGGGAGGGAGTGAGCGTAGGTATTGGCTTAGTACGGGAGAGTATAACTTTTGATGCTGTTCCTTCCAATTAAACGATATGCTAAGTTCTTCCTTACGCTGGTCGGTTTCATCAAGAATGTCGTATTCAAAGCCGTACGTACGATTTTTAAGCTCAAACTTGGGTAAACGTGAAAATACGGCTGGTCGGCCAATGGGATTGGGGGCGTCGCCCACGGGGTTCCAAGTTTCCTGCGTGGGCACCACGTAAAAAAAAAGCTCGCTCCTTCTCAAATCGGCCTTGGGTGTAGCCCATTCTGACATCCACGTTTCCTTGATCGTAGGACGCGCTACGGAGTATTTAGCAAGTTCATAACGCCTATAAGGACGGATGGGCTCATTTTCCAGTTTACCACAATTTTCAAGGTCTGTCCATCCGTTTAGGGTGTAACTAACTGACTGTAAACTATTGCCCACATCAGTTAGATAAATTTGTCCGTCTTTGACTGAAATCTTCAAATCAGCATCGTTGTCTGGTTTGCTTTCGATGTACCTTATCTCATAATTGCCCGTTAGCTCATTTTGAGGTAATAATGGGTCTTTTAAGGGCGTAAGTTTAATATTCCCCGTGCCTGTTCGGTCAGGGTTTGTTGGAATGACGGGAGGAGCAACAATCGCACTTGCCAAGGTAAACGGTTTAACACCCGTAGTAGAATCGCTTTTGCAGTTGGTAGCCTTGATTTGTAGCGTATAATTTCCTGCTGGCAGCGAATGAGGGATAAAAACCCGCGAGGAAGTAAGTTTTCCAGTGTTCCCAGAACTTATCGTAACATTTCCCGACTTGATTTTGTAGTCAATGCTCTGTACGTCGAGGCTGTGAAAAGTAAATTCAAGCTGCGTTTTGGAGGGCGTAACCGTCAGCAATGTTAAGCCAACCGCGCAATCAGGGCGAGAATCAACCACAGGTGGTTTTGGGGGGATTGTTGTACTTACCAAGGTAAACGGTTTTACACCCGTAGTAGAATCGCTTTTGCAGTTGGTAGCCTTGATTTGTAGCGTATAATTCCCTGCTGGCAACGAATGAGGGATAAAAACCCGTGAAGAAGTAAGTTTCCCTGTATTACCCGAAATCAATGTCACATTTCCCGACTTGATATTGTAGTCAATGCTCTGTACATCAACGCTATGAAAAGTAAACTCAAGCTGCGTTTTGGAGGGCGTAACCGTCAGTAATGTCAAGCCTACCGCACAATTGGGGCGATTGTCAACCACAGGCGGCTTTACAGGGGTTTGTTTTAATTGTGATTCTACGTACTCTTTGACCCATTCTTGGGTAGCAACCGTCTTGTTTTTTGTACCCTCCTTGATGGTAAGTTGTGCGTGAATTTGGGAGGAAACGAAAAGTAGTAACCATAGCCAAATTCTGCCTAAACATTGGTTTCTCGTCTTTTTCATGGATTTTTATTTGTTTAAAAAGCGAAAAGATAAGAGGTAGGATAAGGGGGCATTGGGAAACCCTACGGTGATTGAGCAAATCCTACGGTGATTGAGCAAATCCTACGGTGAGTAACAAAACACCCCCGCAAGTGCAGGGGGTTTTCCGATTTAACAGTCACTAAAAAAACACGATTAAATACAGTTTCATTGAAAGGATTAACCTCAGTAAATGCCAATTTTTTTGAGGTAAA
>JAIXPV010000509.1 GCA_027486105.1 Runella sp.
ACATCGCCTGGCGAATTGGTGGTCAATGGCATGTCACCGTCGCGTCGAGATTCACGTTTTGCCAATTCTGGCATGGTTGTAAGTATCGAAGACGTAGATTTGAAGCCGTATCAGGCTTTTGGGGCGTTGGCAGGATTGGAATTACAAAGAGCGATTGAACAAAGGGCCTGTGCGCTCACTGGCGGCGGACAAACCGCGCCAGCTCAGCGCGTGTTAGATTTTGTCAAAGGGAAAACATCACCTGCACTCTTGGATACGTCCTATCAACCTGGGCTTTTGTCAATGGATTTACGCGAATACCTCCCCGACCACATTGCGGTGCCGCTCCGACAAGGATTGCAGGATTTTGGCCGAAAAATGAACGGCTATGTTTCCAACGAAGCCCAACTCATCGGGGTTGAAAGTCGCACGTCGTCGCCAGTACGGATTCCTCGCGACCGCGATACTGCCGAGCACGTTCAGACCCAACGCTTGTATCCCTGTGGAGAGGGAGCTGGATATGCCGGTGGGATTATGTCGGCCGCGCTGGATGGGACATTTGTGGCCGAACAACTGGTAAATAAATACGGGAGATAAACCCGTTCATTCTTTTTTTATTAATTCTCTTTTGCCGAAAATTATTACGCTTGATAAATTGTTTTTGCAAAAATGGTTAGTTTATGAACTATCTATTACTTTAGCCAAAATAGAGTTAATAGATTTTTATATTTTAATTTGGCCAATGCCTTTTAACGATTTTATCAATGCGCTTGATGCCCAACTCCGACAACCGTTGCCGGGGCAAGAGGCACATGTTAAAATGGCATCAGCTACGCGACTGCGACTCAAGGTTCAGCCTAACGAAAAAACACGGCGCTCTGCGGTGTTAATTTTGTTTTACCCGCATCGTGAGCATATTCTGCTTCCTCTCATTTTACGCCCTAAATACGACGGTGTCCATGCTGGACAAATGGCTTTTCCAGGCGGTCGTTATGAAAAAACAGATGAAAATCTCATCAGAACCGCCTTGCGTGAAGCTCAAGAAGAAATTGGGATAAAAGCATCGGATGTACAGATATTGGGAAAACTCACCGAATTGTTTATTCCTCCCAGCAATTTTTATGTGCTGCCTGTGGTAGGCAAGTTAGCTTATAAGCCCGATTTTTACCCCGACCCTCGGGAAGTAGAGGCCGTTTTGGAAGTAAATTTGAATGAACTACTAGACGAGACCATTGTCGGTTTTACTGAACTTGAGGTGCGTGGAGTCACGATTGAGGCACCTTTCTACGATATCCAGGGGCACAAAGTGTGGGGTGCTACCGCCATGATGATAAGCGAACTCCTGACGGTGATTCGTCAATAACGCTTCATTTAACAACTTTTAAGAAGGCCGGTTCGTCGCCTTTAGGCTGAATTTGCTATTTTTGGCACGCCTTTGGATAACTAAGGGGAAATAATAGAATTTTTTTGGCAAAAATCCCCTCCAAAAACTAACATCCAATATTCTCTATATGTCTAAATTTAATCGAATTAACACCCTAGCTGGCTGGCTTGTTTTTGCGATAGCGCTGGTCACTTACCTGCTTACCGTTGAGCGTACGGCCAGTTTTTGGGATTGCGGCGAATTCATCGCCTGTTCTTACAAACTTCAAGTTCCACACCCTCCTGGAGCCCCACTTTTCTTACTTATCGGGCGGTTGTTTTCCATGATGGCAATGGGTGATGTAACCCAAGTGGCTTACTGGGTCAACATCGTTTCGGTGATGTCGAGTGCTTTTACCATTTTATTTTTGTTTTGGAGCATCACACTTCTGTCACGGAAATTGGTTGGCAAAAAAGACGAAGAACTTAATTTGGGCGAAACCATCGCCGTGGTAGGTTCTGGATTGGTCGGCGCGCTGGCATATACTTATTCTGATTCCTTTTGGTTTTCGGCGGTCGAGGCCGAAGTATACGGTTTGTCCTCTTTTTTTACGGCCATCGTGATTTGGGCCGTGTTGAAATGGGAACGCATCGAAGATGATGCCGCGGCAAACCGCTGGTTGATTTTTACGTTCTATTTGGTCGGTCTTTCGATTGGGGTTCACTTATTGAACTTGGTGACCATCCCTGCACTTGCGTTGGTATACTACTTCAAAAAATACAAAAATCCATCATTGTGGGGTGGTATCGCGGCTTTTGTAGGCGGTTTGGTAGTGTTGATGATTATCAACTCGGGTGTGATTGTATGGCTTCCTTCCACGGCGGGCAAATTTGAAATTTTCTTTGTCAATACCCTCGGTGCACCGTTTTCGGTGGGTATCGTTTTCTTCCTTTTGTTATTTGTGGGAACGTTGATTTGGGGAATTCGTTATACGGCAAAAAAAGAAAAAGAAGTCTGGAATACGGCATTGCTTTCTTTTGCTTTTGTGTTGATTGGCTATTCGTCGTACTTCCTTGTATTGGTACGTTCAAATTTTAACCCCCCTCTCAACGAAAACGACCCCAGCGACGTAATCAGCTACGTTTCGTACCTCAAACGCGAGCAGTACGGAAGCCGTCCTTTGTTATTTGGGCCTGTATTTACGGCACGTCCGGTCAACTCTGAACAGGGAGAGCCGATTTACCGCAAATCAAACGGTAGGTATATCATTGCCGATTATCGCCCAGAATACGTGTACGAGAAAAATCAGCAGATGCTTTTCCCCCGGGTACACAGCAACCAAATGAATCACCCGCAGCTGTACCGTGATAAATTGGGACTGGCCGAAGGCCAAAAACCAAGCATGGGCGACAACCTGGAGTTCTTCTTTTCTCATCAGTTAGGACACATGTACTGGCGTTATTTCCTTTGGAATTTTGTCGGTCGTGAAAGTGACGAAGAAGGCGCTGGGGGTTTGCGTCCGTGGGATACCAGCCAAGGCCTTCCCGACGTAATGGCCAACAACCGCGCCCGCGATAATTTTTACATGATTCCGTTCCTTCTTGGATTGTTGGGGATTGTAGCCCAGGCATTCCGTCGTAAGCAAGATTTACTCGTAACAGGATTATTGTTTATGATGATGGGCGTGGCGTTGGTGGTTTACCTCAACTCTCCACCCGTCGAGCCCCGCGAACGTGACTATATCTACGTGGGTTCCTTCTACATTTTTGCGTTTTGGATTGGGTTGGGTGTCATGTTTATTTATGATTTTCTAACCAAAATACTTCCGTCAGCGCCTGCTAGGGCGGGTTTAGCCACCGTTATTGGTTTATCAGCGCCACTTTTGATGGGTGCCAAAGGCTGGGACAACCACGACCGTAGTAATCGTTATCATTCGGTTGATTTTGCCAAAAACTTGCTGAATTCGTGCGCTCCCAATGCGATTTTGTTTACAGGCGGCGACAACGATACTTTCCCTCTTTGGTACGTTCAGGAAGTAGAAGGCTTCCGTACCGACGTGCGGGTGTGTAACCTAAGTCTATTGGGTACCGATTGGTACATCGGCCAAATGAAGCGCAAAACGTATGAATCTGATCCATTGCCGATTTCGTTGGAATACGAAAACTTCGCAGCGGGTAAAAACGACATTGTGCCTTTCTACGAAATGCCGGCCGTCAAAAACGGTATTAACCTCAAAGAATACATGGCGTTGGTAAAACAAAACAACGCGGCTATTCAGGTGCCATTGACCAGCGGTGAGATGACCAGTATCCTTCCTTCATCGGTATTGGTGTTGGGTATCAATCCCAACGAAGTGCGGAAAATGAACATTCTGAAGCCCGAATTGTCGGCTTTTGTAAAAGATACCATGCAGTGGACCATGGGTAAGCGTGATTTGTACAAATCTGATCTCATTATGTTAGACATCATTGCGACCAACGACTGGAAACGTCCAATATATTTCTCAGGTACTTTGACCAATGATAACTACTTGAATTTGAAAGAGTTCATGCAGTTGGAAGGGTATGCTTACCGTTTGTTACCTGTTCGTGTTCCAGGAGCTTCAGATGGTTATGTAAATTCCGAAATTATGTCTGAAAACCTCATGAAGAAAACCTTCTGGCGCGAATTGGATAATACAAAAGCTTATTACGATGGTACTTACAAAGGTTCGCCGGCATTTTCAGCCCGTATTGCCTTTATGCGTTTGGTGGATCAGCTGATTCGTGAAGGAAAAACCGAAAAGGCCAAAACGGCGCTTAATTTTATCCTCACCAAAATGCCAGATAAAACCATTCCTTACGATCAGATTTCGGCCAACTACGTGAATTACTTATTTGCCCTTGGAGAACCTAAAAAGGCCCTTGAAATAGCGGAAGTAATGAGCCGACGCGCTGAAGATATTCTTAAATAAAACCAACAGCATGGGGTGAATCAGGATACAAATATTCAGTTATACATCCTGCAAACGCTAGCCAATGCCTGCCGTGAAGGGAAACAAGAGGCTCAAGCCAAGAAATACGAAACCTTATTGCAGCAATACATGACTGCATTGGGCGGCTAGAATCGTTGGGTTGAATTCAATAAAAAAGGTAGCGGGATCATCCCGCTACCTTTTTTATTGGACTTTTGATTAAAAGTTACTGCTTCGTTGCACCCAGAAAAAGCAAAACCCAGCCCACAATCATGAGGGTGCCACCAATGGGAGCTACCGCACCAAACGCTTTGATGCCCGTAAAGCAAATGGTGTAGAGAGAACCTGAAAAAACAATGACACCGCCCAAAAATGAATAGCCAGCCCAATGGTACCACTTGGCAGAAGTAACTGCGGTATTCTGGAGCAAAACGCTAATCAGTATGAGCGCTAATGCGTGGTAAAATTGATACTTCACGGCCGTTTCAAACGTGTCCATTCGCCCAGAGGCTTCGAGTGTTGGTCGGAGGGCGTGCGCACCAAAAGCGCCTAAGGCTACGCCTAACGCGCCTAAAATGGCCCCAGACTGCAAAAAAAATTTAGTTGACATTACGGTAAATCAAGGTTTGTATCGCTGATAACTGAGAATACTTGGCCCAAAAATAGCCAACATTGTTGATGCTCTGGTACGATTTTGGTTAAAAAACTAGATGAATTGCACCGAATACTAACTAGAGGTGATAAAACACGATATTTTATCACCTAAAAATCTGTTTTTAACCTAATTTTGCGTTTATAAGTCAGTTGAATAATATTGAGTAACAGTGATTTGGTTGTTATGAATAAACTAAATCATTTTTTGCCAAAAGAATAAAGTATCAGCTCTGTATGGATGTTTCTGCTTTAAAGGCCCTTTGGGTTCATCGTTTTCGTAAATACACTTATATTTTGGGTGAATACGCGGGGGCATTGGGCGTAATTATGCGCTTCCTGATTCTTAAGATTTCTTTGAAAGGACGCAAAAAAATGGTGGCTATTTTGCGGACTGAGCATTTTGGGGACATTGTCGCCGCTGAGCCAATTGTCCGTCAAGTGCGGGCGCTTATCCCCAATGCTTACATCGTTTGGATTGTGCGGCCTATATTTAAAGAATTGGTAGAACGACACCCCGAAATTGATAGGGTATGGGCCCAACCTTCTGTTTTACAGCGGTTATTGGTGTGTGAGTCGGGTGTTTTTGAGCAGGTGTATAACTTAGAATTTTGGCAAAGCAATCGAGATTCCATCAGCGAAGATGTGCACGTCAACCTAGTGGCGGCACAAAAAGATATTACCGTTTTTAACTATTTTGAGAAAGGAAACCTGCTCTCTATTTTTCAGCAGTGTGCAGCGTTACCCATTGTCGATGATGTGCCCAAAGTGTTTATCAACGATGCTGACCGCGCGCGGGTCGATGCATTACAATTGCCCAAAAAACTGATTGTCATTCATTGCAGTTCTAACTATCCTGCCAAAGATTGGTCAGTAGAAAATTGGAATAAACTCGTTAACTGGTTAATGCACAAAAAAGGATATTATGTGGCCGAAATCGGCTTAAAAAATATCATTGAAAGCACGGATGCTCATTATTTAAACTTATGCGGGCAATTTTCTATTTTGCAAACTGCCGAAATCATTCGACGTGCTCAGTTTTTTATTGGCATCGACAGTGGGCCCGCGCATTTGGCCAATGCAGTTGATACATTTGGGATATTATTGTTTGGTCAGTTAAACAACTTTGATGCCTATATGCCCTACTCGGGTCACTATCAAAACGGCACCAAAGCCCTGCTTATTCGTGAGCCGGGTAAGACTTGTGCCGAGTTGGATTTTACACTGGTCAGAGGAGAGATTGAAACAATTTTTGACCGAATTCCAGAGGCAGCATCAGTTTTGTAGGACATTTGCTATCAATGAGTTAAAGAAAATCCAAATTTTTGTTTCCAAAAGCACTTTCAGAATCGTAAAAATAGGCTTATCATTGTAGTAGATTTTGCCATATGGACAACGATAAATCATACAATTTCCTTCAAAAAAAATCCCTTGGGAACGGTTCCCGCCCCAATCCTAGCAATCGTTGGCTGGAAAACGGGACGAGTATGGGAAAGCTGCCCCCACAAGCGTTGGAGTTAGAGGAAGCGGTGCTAGGAGCATTGATGATTGAGAAAGATGCACTCAATTCGGTCATTGATATTTTAAAGCCTGATAGTTTCTACAAAGAAGCGCATCAAAAAATATACAATGCGATTATTACTCTTTTCACAAATTCAGAACCCATTGATTTATTGACGGTTACAACTCAGTTGCGTCAGTTGGGTACACTTGAAGTGGTAGGAGGAGCGCAATATGTAACGTCGTTGACGACAAAAATTAACTCGGCGGCCAACATCGAGTATCACGCGCGCGTTGTG
Organism: Runella sp.; assembly: GCA_027486105.1. Taxonomy (GTDB): domain Bacteria; phylum Bacteroidota; class Bacteroidia; order Cytophagales; family Spirosomataceae; genus Runella. The sequence goes on from JAIXPV010000509.1 coordinate 6,746, forward strand.
GCTCAATCGGCCATGAAGCGCGAGATGATTACGGTGGCCTCCAAGATTTTACAGGACGCATTTGAAGATACTATCGACGTTTTTAACCTCCTTGATACCGTCGAGCAGTCGCTGTTTAAGATTTCAGAGTCGAATATCCGGAAAAACTACGCCGACATGAGCACGCTCATGAACGAGGCGTTGAAAGAACTCGAACGTCGCCGCGAACAAAAGGATGGTTTGACGGGGGTTCCTTCTGGTTTTACGCAACTCGATCGCTTAACTTCAGGCTG
>JAIXPV010000549.1 GCA_027486105.1 Runella sp.
ACCTTGTTTGATTACCTCAATATTGTGCTCAATTGCTTGTTTGCGGATGGCTTTATTGACGTTTTGCAACGAGCCGAACTTATAAGTCAGTTCTTGGTCAGGCTGATCCTGAAAGGTATTTGAATTGACAGCGTCAAACTTTAAACCGTGTTGGGCTGCCAAGGCTTTGATGGCTTTGGCATCTTGGGGAATATCCCACGGGATGTGCAGTGAAATGGCTCCGCTGGATTGATTTAAAGAATGTAGCAGACCCACGTCTTCAATTTTTTCTTCCAATGTACGCGGCTCACCGCCGCCCGAAAAACGCCCGAAACGAGTGCCCCCCGTGCCCAATGCCCACGAAGGAATGGCAATTTGAAAATCAACGACTTTTTGGATGATGGCTTCCGCGTTTTCGATTTCGGAAGTAATGTAGCTCAAACGGCGTTCGTGGCCTTTGAGTAGGTCGTTGTTGTGTTGTTGTATCTTGTATTTTTCGAGTTGCATGGGTAGGACCGATTTGAAGTTAGGCAATAAACGATTTAAAAATCTAACGCCTGAAGTCAGACGTTAGATTCGAATATTAAACTAACCTATGATGAAAAAACAATCTTTAATTAACGAACAAAAGCCATTGCTACACCGCCGTCTACGTTCAACACGTTACCAGTCGATTTACTGAGTAGTCCTCCCACGAAGGCGAAGCAGGCATTGGCAATGTCGTCGGGCAAAATAGCCTCGTTCAACAATGTTCGTTTGGCATAATATGCTGGTAATTCTTCTACTGTAATGCCGTAGGCTTTGGCACGGCCTTCAGCCCAGCCACCAGCCCAGATATTTGAATCGGCAATAACGGCGTCGGGATTGACGGTATTGACGCGAATCTTATCACCGCCTAACTCGGCCGCATTGAGCCTGCTTAAATGCAATTGAGCAGCTTTGGCCGAACCGTAACCAGCGTTGTTGGGGCCTGATACCAAGGCATTTTTACTCACAATATTGATAACATCTCCGCCAAAACCCTGCTTTCGCATCACCGCTACACCCGCTTGGGTGACGAGGAATTGACCTTTGACCAAAATATCGTACAATTTATCCCAATCTTCAATCGTATGGGCTTCAATGGGTTTAGAGATGCTAATTCCTGCGTTGTTGACAATGATATCCACGCCACCAAAGGCCAAGGCGGCGGCGTCCATTGCCGATAAAATACTTTGCGCGTCGGTAACGTTCAGAAGGGTAGTGGCCACGGCATCTTTACCGAATTTCTTCACAAACTCTTCTTTGGCTCCTGCCAGACGCTCTTCATTGATATCATTCAAAACCACTACCGCACCCTCTTCGGCAAAACGACGAGCGATGGCTTTTCCGATTCCGCCTGCACTTCCCGTAATCAACGCTACGCGTCCAGAAAGCGCTTTTGGCTTGGGCATACGTTGAAGTTTAGCTTCTTCCAATAACCAATATTCAATATTGAATGCCTCCTGACGAGGCAATGAGGTATATTCTGATACCGCCTCCGCGCCTTTCATTACGTTGACGGCGTTGATGTAGTATTCAGAGGCTAAACGGGCCGTTGTTTTATCTTTTGAAAACGTAAACATTCCTACGCCTGGGTATAGAATAACCACTGGGTTGGGGTCGCGCATGGCGGGCGAGTTGGGATGTTTACAGGTTTCGTAGTAATCTGTATATAGCTCGCGATACGCGACAAAGCCTGGCAGAAGCTTTTCTTTCAACGCTGCCACATCCGACAAATCTTCGTCGGGGGCTAAGGTTAATACGAGCGGGCTGATTTTGGTGCGAAGGAAGTGGTCAGGGCAAGAAGTGCCCAAAGGCGCCAATTTGTCTAAATCGTTGGAGTTGATAAATTCCAATACGCGTGCATCATCCGTAAAATGACCTACCATTGTGCGGTACGACGAACAAAAGCCGCGCAATACAGGGGCTAATTTAGCGGCTTGTTTTTGACGGTCTTCTGCCGATAGGCTTTCAATTTTCTGACCACCAAATACAGGGCGGGTTTTGCCGTAATTTGCTTCCAAATACTCAGCACACTTTTCGATGACCTCGAGCGTGTTGATGTAACTTTCATAAGAAGTATCACCCCACGTAAACAAACCATGCGAGCCGAGCACGATACCGCGTAATTTGATGCCTTTGGCGGCTGCTTCTTCCAAACATGCACGAAGTTGAAGGCCTAATTCAAAGCCCGGGCGTTGCCATTCTACCCAGCCCACTTCACCGTTGAAGAGTTCCTCCGTAATTTTTTTGCCATCTTTGGCTGCCGCAATGGCAATCGCTGCATCTGGGTGAAGGTGGTCGATATGGGCAAACGGTAAAAATCCGTGTAAAGGAGTATCAATAGAAGGGGCTTTTGACGCTAAATCGAAGATACAGTGGTTGAATAACTCTACCATTTCATCTTCAAATTCCAAGCCACGGTAAACATTCTCCAAACTACGCAAACGATCCAGATACAACGCCGCACAACCAGATTTTTTGAGAGTACCTATATCTCCTCCTGAACCTTTAATCCACATTACTTCCGTATCTTTTGCGGTAAGTGGGTCCTTATCCGTAATTTTGACGGATGTATTTCCTCCCCCGTAATTTGTTAGGCGAAGGTCAGCACCAAGGATATTGGAGCGGTAGATAAAAAGAGCTACTTCATCGCCCGCCAACTCGGCGGCTTTGGCGTCATCCCAAAGGTAGCTTACATGCTTAAATTGAATGGTTGTCGCTGACATATTTATGTATTAGTAGTTTGGATCGTTCTAAGGATTGTTATAGTAAATACTTCAAAAGTAATAATACAAAGTTAATGGATGTTTATTTTTGGAGTGTCATGTACCTTCATGGATTATATTGACAATTGTTTATCTAATTTTCGAATATAATGAAAGCAGTAATTGTTTCCCAAACGGGCGGGCCCGAAGTCCTGAATTTGCAAGAACGTGCCTTGCCCGTACCTACGCTGCAAGACGTACTGATACGGGTTTATGCGGCAGGGGTCAACCGGGCCGATTTATTGATGCGTCAAGGGCGTTACGGGGTTTCTGGTCAGGCACCTGCCGAGCCGTTGGGCTTAGAAATTGCGGGGGTAGTGGAGCAAATAGGCTCTTCTGTGAGCCGCTGGAAAGTAGGCGACCGGGTATGCGCGCTCATTCGTCACGGTGGTTACGCCGAATATGCCTTGGCCAATGCCCATCATTGTTTCCCCATTCCAGAAGGCCTTTCGTTTGAAGAAGCTGCCTGTTTGCCCGAGACAAGCATGACCGTATGGGACAACGTGTTTCGACGGATGCACTTGCAGCCAGGCGAGAATCTGCTCATACACGGTGGTACTAGTGGTATTGGAGTCACCGCTATTCAACTAGCAAAAGCCTTTGGGGCACAGG
>JAIXPV010000081.1 GCA_027486105.1 Runella sp.
AGTTTCGGCTAAGTTGAACTTTGACTACCTCAGCCCTTGCAACGAGCCACAATGGGATTGGGGTCCGAAATCAAAATCAGGCTTTGGCTCGCAAGAGGGTACTCCCATCAACAACGATGATATCGCTTGGGCCACTCGAAAAATAGACGAAACTTTGGGACAGAAAAAGCTAAAAACGCGCATTGTGTTGACCGAAGCGGCTCAAATTGATTATTTATACAATTCAAAAACCAACCGCACGGAGGTAGTTCAAGACAACCAAATTGAGGCTTTTTTTGACAAATCGAGTCCAAACTACCTAGGAAACCTCAAATCGGTTGAAAGTCTGATATGTGGTCATAGTTATTTTACGACTTCGCCAAGCACCCAACTCATCAAAAAAAGACAGGATTTGGGAGATAAAATAAAGCAACATAACATTCCATATTGGCAATCGGAATACTGTATTTTGGGGGATAATGCGGGCGAAATCAAAGGGAACGGGATGGATTTAGGCATGAAAACGGCCTTGTACGTTGCCAAAGTGATTCATGCCGACCTTACTTATGCCAATGCGTCGGCTTGGCATTGGTGGCTTTCGGTGAGTGCCAATGATTTTAAAGACGGTTTGATTTATGTTTCCAACAACGGTGCAAAAGGGGAAAACCATAAAAATAAATTTGATGGCGAAGTACTGGACTCCAAATTGCTGTGGGCACTAGGAAACTATAGCCGTTTTATCAGGCCCAATATGCAGCGAATCAAAGCCGATATTGCCGCCCAAAACGTGGTGGTTTCGGCATATGCCTCACAAAATCAAGTTGTTGTAGTTTTTGTGAACAATAGTGCAAGCCAAGAGGTTAAACTACCAGTAATGCGAAAAAAACAACAAGCAGAAGCCTTTATTACATCTCAAACCGAAAATTTGGCGCACCGAAAAGTAAACAAAAATACCCTCCAACTACCCGCCGAATCGGTGGTGACGCTGGTGATTACGTACTAGAATGTTACAAAGGGTACGATTTTATCAAATTATCTAATTTTTAAGGCTTATTGTCAGGTTTTGAAGGAGTTATGAGAAAATAAATTTTATTGCCGAGTTTACGTTTTATCAGAGATTTACCGTATTTTAGTTGCTTTCTCCGCCCGTTATTAGACTATCCCTAGTTGATTACGTTCATTCATTTTTATATTCATCTCATGGAAAAGACACTCTACATCGCTTCTTTGTTTTTTCTGTGTTTTTGGGCGAAAGCACAGGAAAATAGACCCTATAATTACATTGTGCCTGAATCAAAAATTGCCGATTCTGACCATACCATTGAAGTCAATAAGAAAGGAGATACCGTTTTTATTGCGCATTACAAGGGGCAAGATTTGATCAATCGTAGCAATCAGGATTTTACCAAAACCTACAAAGGCACTCCTTTTTTTAAGAATGGTTGGTACCGTGGAAAAGTCCAAACGGGCACAGGAATGGAATGGGAGTTTGTAATGGCCTATAACATTCAGAAAGAAGAGGTTTATTTGTCGAGCAACCCTAACATGGAAGCCACGGTGATGAAGCCCGTTTCTTTTACGATGGCAGGACATACGTTTAGGCAGTACAAAAACCAATATTATGAAGTTATTTACGAAGGGGGTAGTCAGATTTGGAAAGAATACGGATGTAGTTTGATTTTTAGTAAATCGGGCCAACGTACGGGCTACGAAGCCGAGGGAGGCGTCAATGAATACGACGGTGAATTTTTAAAAACGGTCAAATATTACCTAAAAGAAGGAGATAGACTGCGGGAAATTCCTTCCAAAAATCGACTATTTAAACTGTTTGGCGCAAAATCAAATGAAGTAAAAAACTACGCAAAAACCGAAGGACTCAATCCTTCAAAAGAAACTAATTTGGTATCGTTATTTAGATATTACGACTCTTTGTAAGAAAATATCCTCAAATAACTGTGAATTTTTTCAGGAGTTCACAACTTTTTAAACCTAAAAACGTTTCACTGTAAGTTCATTAAACAAATAACAAACAAACATGAGAAATTCATTTTTTGCCTTATTCCTTTCGATTATTGCGCTTAATTTTGCCTGTAGCCAAAATCCACCTAAAAGCCCGCTTATTACGGTAGATGGTAAAGACGTGAAAGTGGTCTTTGGGCAGCCTTCCAAGCGCGGTCGGGTTATTTTTGGGGCTGAAGGTAGCCAAAGCCTTGAAAAATACGGCAAAGTATGGCGTACTGGTGCCAATGAAGCAACTGTAATTACCTTCAAAAAAGATGGTCAATTTGGAGGAAAACCCGTAAAAGCGGGTGACTATGGATTGTTTACAATTCCCGGTGAAAAAGAATGGGTACTGATCCTCAACAGCGAGCCAAAACAATGGGGTGCCTATAACTATAAGCAAGATAAGGATGTGTTGCGCATTACGGTGCCAACCATTGCTTTGAAAGAGCCAGTGGAAAAACTGAACTTTGAAGTTAAAGACAACGCCCTGATTTTCATGTGGGATACGTCGAGCTTCTCGGTGCCACTCAAATTTTAGTAACTTGTTGAAAATATTTTCTAAAGCCTGACCTTAGGGTCGGGCTTTTTTATGGGAAAGAGAATTAATCAAAAGTTTAGCAAACCGAGTGTACTGTCTTCACAACATTCGGGTGGACGGGGCTTCTTTCTAATTTAAAGCTAAACGGATTTTTAAGAAACAGTAACAAAGACGCACGCAGGACTGTTAAATTTTAGTTCAAAAAGCCTTTTCCTACCAAACCTCTTATTTAGTTTATCTCTATGTCTGTCCTAAACCGTCGTCAAACCCTTGCCGTTCTGGCTTCTACCGCTGGAGCTGGCCTGTTGCCCGAGACTGCCACCGCTGCCGTTGCTAAAAAGCCCGCGTTTATTCCCTGCCTCAATATGAGTACGATTCGGGGGCAAAAATTGGGATTTGTTAAAGAATTGGAAACTGCGTCAAAAGCAGGTTTTCGTTCGGTAGAAATCTGGATTGATACGCTCCAAAACTTTATAAAAGAAGGAAATACGCCCGCTCAGGTCCGTAAAATAGTAGGAGATTTGGGCATAACCCTCGAAAATGCCATTGGGTTTGCCCCGTGGATTGTGGACGATGAAGCCGCCCGTGCCAAAGGCATTGCTCAACTTAGAACCGAAATGGAACTGTTGGCGCAAGTGGGCTGTATGCGCGTAGCCACGCCCTCGGTAGGTGCTCAAACACCGCAATCGCCCAAAATAGATTTACAAAAAGCCGCCGAGCGCTACCGCGCCATTCTCGAAATCAGCGACCAAACCAAAGTAATCCCGCATTTGGAACTGTGGGGTTTTTCGAAAAACCTGAACAAATTGAGCGAGGTCATGTACGTGGCGACCGAAAGCGGCCACCCGTCGGCGCGCTTGTTGTTGGATGTTTATCATTTGTACAAAGGCGGTTCTAGCCTTGACACCCTGAAATTGGTGGGGAAACCAGGCGTTGAAATTTTTCACATCAACGATTATCCTGCATCGTTGCCTCGTGAGACCATCGTCGATGCCGACCGCATTTATCCAGGCAATGGCGTGGCGCCCATTGCTCAAATTCTGAAAACCATCAAAAATCCCGATCATCCCATTGTGCTTTCGTTGGAGGTTTTCAACAAAACATATTACGCACAAGATGCACTTGTTGTGGCTAAAACGGGATTAGATAAAATCAACAAAGTTATTGCAGGGATTTAGGATGTTTTGTGCCGTGGCCTCAGGTTCTCAAACCCGACGCCACGGTTTATACTTTTTTATCACGAAAATAATCGTAATTTGGAAGATAATACGGATTGGCGTTTAGAGCACAAACGTTTTGCACGATATTTGCGTTAGTTATATATTTAAAATTAACGTATGCCCCGGCAGCTAATATTAAGCCGTGCCGTGACTATATAACACCGATAATACCCAAAACCCGAATGCAGTTTCTTTTTCCGACCTTTTTATGGAGTTTGTTGGCGGTAGGCATTCCCATTGCCATCCATTTGTTCAACTTCCGCCGCACTCGGCGCGTTTTTTTCTCCAATGTCTCGCTTTTGAAAAACGTCGAAATGGAAACGAGCTCGTTTCGACGCCTGAAACAATACCTCATTCTGGCCACCCGGGTTTTGGCTATCTCCGCCCTAGTTTTTGCGTTTGCCCAACCTTATTTACCAAGTAAAAACAAAGCGGGAACCAACGCCCAAAGCGTAACGAGTGCCTATATCGACAATTCGTTTTCGATGCAAAATGAAGATAATAATCAGCGGTATCTCGATATAGCTACGGGAAAACTGGACCAATTGCTGACGCTTTTTCGGAACGCAACGCGTCTGCAACTTATCACCAATGATTTCAGTCCTGAAGAGCAACAATTGACGACAACCGACCGCATCAAAGACCGCTTGACAACCCTGAAATTGGCGCATACGCCGCGCAATTTTACGAGTATTTACAAGCGTCAGGCCAATTTATTGGGGCGGTACGCGGGAAGCGGAAAAAATCAGTTGTTCTGGTTCTCTGATTTTCAAAAAAGCACCGCTGGCGACTTGTCCAATCTTAAGGTAGACTCGCTTAATCGGTTGTATATCATACCTGTACAAACGACTGCTTCCCAAAATGTGTACGTAGATTCAGTGTGGCTCAATACGCCTTTTGTGCGGGAGTTTCAAAACAATGTGCTCTATGTACGAGTAAGCAATGCGGGCAATGATGATGTTCGGAACCTAGTCGTAAAGCTCTACTTAGATGATGTTCAAGTATCTACGGCGCCTGTCAATTTGGCTCCCAAAGGGGCAGCAACCACGGCTTTTAACTTCAACGTTCGGGGCAAAGGCTTTAAACGTGGTCGGGTAACCTTTGACGATTTGCCGATTACGTTTGACAATGAATACTTTTTTGTGCTCAATGCCTCGCCGCTCATTCGGGTGCTGCACGTGGCAGGTCAGCCTAATCCTGCCCGCCCAGTAGAAAAGGTATTTTCCAACGACAGCTTGTTTACCCTGCGTACCGTCAGCGCCAACAATGCTGATATTGGCCTTTTAAAACAGTCTGATTTGGTAGTTTTGGAAAGTGTTGAGCGGGTGGAAGGCGCGATGCGCAGTGAAATTGAAAATTTCACAAAGCGCGGAGGAAGTGTGCTGGTTATTCCCCCCTCCAACCCTGATTTGGTTTCGTACGGCGGTTTTTTGTCGTCGTTGGGCGTGGGTGGATTGCAGGAACGGCCTTCTGACGAAGCCATTCCGTTGGCCAATCCAGAGCGGGGAAGTCCTTTTTTTAGTGATGTTTTTGAACAATCGGTTCGGCAGGAAAATCTCGAATTACCCGTTTCCAAGCCCGTTTGGCAGTGGCAGCCGGGTGGTGCAAAATTGCTTTCCTTACGCAGCGGTGACGTATTTTTGAGTCAATCGGCTATTCAGCGCGGCAAAGTGTACGTGATGGCCAATCCTTTGTCGGAGTCATTTGGGAGTTTTGCCCAGAATGCATTGTTTGTGCCAGTAATGTACAAAATTGCGGCGCAGAGTGTACGTGAGCAGCGTACCGCCTATTCTTTCGACGAAAATACCGTCTCGCTTACCGTGCCTGAGTCATCTCAAAACACTATTTTTAAACTCAAAAAAGACAAAATTGAGTTGATTCCCATTCAACGCCTCAACGGCAATCAATTGACGTTGGAGCTGCCCAAAAGCAACCAAATGAATGCAAATCAGGACTTGGATGCGGGCTATTACGAACTTCAAAAAGACGGCCAAACGGTTCAGCTGTTGGCTTTCAACCACGATAACCTAGAATCACAATTGGATTATTATACTCCCACCGAACTACGCAAATTTTTTGCCAATCAGCCCAATGTGCAGGTTTTTGACAATGTAGCCGATGGCGATTTTGTGAAAGAGTTTCAAAAACAAAACCTCGGTGTCAGCCTTTGGAGTTATTTCCTTTGGGCCGCACTGCTCTTCTTATTGTTAGAAATTCTGGTGATTCGGTTTGTGAAGTAGAGGTGTTGGTCAATTTTCATC
>JAIXPV010000025.1 GCA_027486105.1 Runella sp.
GAACGGAGTTCTTGTCGAGCTCGAGCTTGACAGTTGACTTGCAGATGTGCTGTGTTCCTCAAAGTCGTCAGTGGGTACAGGAATTTCATGGTGCCAAATTGACGTTTGGACACGCCCCGTAGGTTGCTGAATTCCTGAAAACCAAAATACCCGTTTGACTTCCCAATGCCACTGTTGTTGATGCCGCCAAAAGGCAACTCCGCGTTACCGAACTGAATCATCACGTCGTTGATGACCGTATCGCCCGCCGTGGTGTTGTTCAAGAAATAATCAATGTTTTTTGAATCCGTACTGTGAATGTAGAGCGCAAGTGGTTTTTCTCTTCCATTTACGTACGCGATTACCTCTTCTTTGTTTTGATAAGTCAACACGGGCAACAGCGGGCCGAAAATTTCGTCTTGCATGATTTTCATTTCGTCGCTGACGTTGGTGAGCAAAGCTGGCTCCACGTAGTTTTGTTCGGACACGGTTTTTCCCCCTATCACCACCGACGCCCCTTTAGCGATGGCATCGTCTAGGTAGCTTTTTAGGCGGTTGAAGTGCCGATTGTTGACAATCCGGGCGTAACTGTCTGACTCTTGCGTATTTTCACCGTACATTTTTTGGAGTGCGGCCCGATACGAAGTGATAAACTCGTCTTTTTTGGAAGCATGAATCATTACATAATCTACTGCGATGCAGGTTTGACCATTGTTTAGGGCTTTGCTCCAGGCCGTCATTTCTGCCGCTTTTTTGATGTTGGCGGTCTCGTCAATGATGTTGGGAGATTTGCCTCCCAGCTCAAGCGTCACAGAGGCTAGATGGTCGGCTGCTGCCCGCATGACTATTTTGCCGATGCTGGGCGCGCCCGTAAAGAAAATATGATTAAAGGGTAGTTTGAGCAGTTCGGTGGCCACGTTGGCATCTCCCTCAAAAACGGCTACTTCTTCTTCTGCAAACAAATCGCTGATCATTTTTTTGAGAAAGCGCGACGTATGCGGCGTAAGCTCAGAAGGCTTGAGCATGGCTACGTTGCCCGCCGCAATGGCCGAAATAAGGGGTTTGATGGCCAAGGCCAACGGATAATTCCAGGGTGAAATAATCAACACATTGCCTTTGGGCTCGTGTTTGATGTAATTGGAAGTACCTATCATGCCCAGCGGCGTAGGAACGCGTTGGGGCTTCATCCAATTTTTTAGGTTTTTGCGGGCAAATTTTATCTCTGACGTAATGGTGTAAATTTCTCCCAGCAGCACTTCTACGGCAGGTTTGCGAAAATCGTCATACATCGCTTTCTCTACGTCGGGCAGGTGGGCCATAAGGTAATCCAACAAAACTTTTAGTTTTTCGGCCCGCTCTCCAGCGTTGGTTAATGCCACGTTGGCGGCATTTTTACGTTGGGCGTCAAAAACGCGTTGCAGGTCACGGGCTAAGGTTGATTCAGCGACTGTCATATTGGAATACGTTAATTGTTAGTTAGTTATAATAAACAAAGTGGGTCGTTTTACCCCAATTTCTACCTTAACACTTTTCACTTTTCTCTAACTTTTGTTTTATTATTTCTCCTCAAAAATACAATTTTCAAGGAGATTGTAGATGTATTTTTAGTAAAACTGAAAAATCCTTACTTTTACTAAAATTTTTATCAAAATTGCCATGAGTATTGTCAGTGATAATATGAAATACCTGCGCAAACTGCACGGAATGACGCAGGATCAGTTTGCCCGCCGTTTGGGCATTAAGCGTGCTTCGGTGGGGGCTTACGAAGAGCAGCGTGCCAATCCTAACATTGATGTGTTGAAGTTGATGTCAAAACTTTTCAATGTATCGGTAGACGATTTGCTAAAAAAAGACCTGCGTAAAATCCGCGAAACCCCCAATTTAATCCCAGTAGACAAGCCCGCCGTTACGCCACTCGTGTCGGAGCCTAAAGTAGGGGTAGAACCACAGACATTATCCAGCATTTTTGAACAATACTATACACCTCCTGCCGCTGCTCCCCGCCCGCAACCCATTCCTGCGCCACCGTCTGTGCCAGTTGCTTCGGTGATTGAACCACCCAAGCCTATAGCTGCGGTTCAGCCTCCTGCTCCTGCGTATCAGCCACCCGCTTTCAATAACCAATATGATAACAGCAATGGGGCTACGATGGTACAAATGCCAACGGCCGAGTATGAAAAAACATCGCCTCAGCTGATTCCTTACGTGCGCCAAAGTCAGTGGAAAGAGTACATTGAAAAGCACAATAACAGCGATTTTATCAAACGTTTGCCCGTTTTTCAGTGGCCACTCTTACCAAAGGGAGCATATCGAGCGTTTGAAGCGGGGGATGATTTTACGTATCCCAACGCATTTTTAATTGGGCAGTTTATCGGCAATTGGTACGATATTGCCGACGGTAAAACCTATTTATTGGTGGCCCGAAATCTGGGCGTAGTATGCCGTAGGGTTTATAATCAGGTTAAAATTAAAGGGACGCTCTTGCTCAGTTCCGATAAAAATACCATTCCAACCTTTGAAGTTCCTTTGAAGGATGTGCTAGAAGTGTGGGAAATTAAAGCATTTTTCAGTACGGTTTTGCCCGAGCCTACCGTATCTTTGGACCACCTTAGGCATCTGGTCAACCAAATGCAGGAAGAGTTAAATCAAATTAAAAAGTAAGGCAGTTAACTGGTCGCCGTTAAAGATTGAACGTTAAGAAAAAACGCATTAATACCTTTAACAAGTTAACCGTTAACGATATACCCAAAAAATGTCCAAAGTTATTTTAATTACGGGGGCTTCTACTGGAATTGGCCGCGCAACGGCTGAATATTTAACGCAGTTGGGGCATCGCGTGTACGGCACCAGCCGAAAACCTTTTACCGAAATCGTTCCATTTCAAACCCTCTTGTTGGATGTGAATGATGAGACTTCCATTCACGAGGCCATCGCTCAACTGCTCCAACGCGAACAGCGCCTCGACGTGCTCATCAACAACGCAGGGCTGGGAATCATCGGCGCGCTGGAAGAAACCCCCGATGCGCTTATTGAGCAGGTGTTTAATACAAACGTCTATGGACTGCTCCGGATGTGCCGCGCGGCGCTTCCCGTCATGAGACTCCAAGGCAATGGGTTGATTATCAATGTGGCATCTATCGCGGGGCGAATGGGCTTACCCTTTCGGGGTATTTACAGCGCCAGCAAAGCCGCCGTCGAAATCCTGACCGAAACGCTGAACATCGAATTGAAACCCTTTGGCATTCGGGCGTGTAGTATTTTACCGGGCGACGTCCGTACCAACATCAACGCCGCCCGCTTGGTGGCTATGCCTTCGCCAGCGTCACCTTATCGTTCCTTTGTCGAAACCATGAATAACATTGTCAACGACGAAGTGAGCAAAGCCGAAGACCCGCTTTACATCGCCAAAATCATTGAGCAGGCCATCAATAGTTCTTCGCCCAAAATCCACTATATCGCGGGGCCATTTTTACAGCGGTTTTCACTTTGGCTCAAACGTTTTTTGCCAAGCCGTTTCTTTGAATACCTGCTCCGAGGAAATTATGGCTTAAAATAAAACGCCCTATTTCTTCTGGTAAAACTTCACTCCGTGCTGACGCAAGAAATCCTTGATGATGGTTCCGCTGATGCACACCCCCACGTGCAGAAAAGGGTGATTGGAAACTTTGGCGCGTTGCGTGCCAATCCATACGTCGCGGTTGACCATGTCAAAACCCAAATGAAGATGCCGCGTTGATTGCTGCATTCCGTACACCACTCCCTCCGAGTCAAACAGTGGACCGCCACTCTGGCCCACCAATCCCGGCGTACTCATCTCAATGGCGTAGGCTTGGCCTGTCTCGTCGCCGATGAAGCGAGTCACAATGCCGTCGATAGGAAAGGCGGGTGTCACGTGCGGTGCCGCGCCCGTCCACTCAATATCATCAAGGTCGGCGTTGTATCGAAAATTATTAAATTCTGAAAATGGATACCCCAAACGACAAAGTGTTTTGCCAGGTTTTACCGCTTGGGTATCCGACAGAAATTCGGCAGGGCGACCGTAATACGATTTACCGTCGGTGCGAAAACGCAGCAGGGCCAAATCGTATTTTTGATGATACGTTACGTCAATATGCGTCAGACTGTCAAAGCAATTGATGAAGTCCATTTTTTGGGTAATGATTGTACCCAAAGCCATGCCGTGTTTTTGTTCGAGTCTTTTTTGGTGCAGGCGTAGCTGAGGGTCGCGCTGATACTTGCGCAATTCGGCCGCAAACAGTGTATAATTTTGCTGAATCGCGGCGGCATTGACAATAATTTCGGCCACGTGCCGACACGTAACGGCATAGCCGTCTTCATTGACAAAAAACATCGTGGCCGCCCCGGGCAAAATATCGGATTGGTGATACAAACGGGTAATGATGTGAATAGGTCGGGTAAACTCGCTGACGCGCTCAATGGCTTCGACAAACATTCTTGAAGGGTTGGTTAGATTTTTGCGAAAGTTCCGCAACTTTTGGCAAGATTAATAGCAATTCTTGTACCAGAAAAAAAAAGGCATAAAACGAAAGTCGGCCACCTGTCATTAAAGTGCTTACTTTTAAGGTTTTGTACAAAAAAAGCCCACAGATTACTCCGTGGGCTATGCCATAGACAACACTTATTCTTTATCCAATTGGCCCGCCAGCCAAAATCTGCGGACTGGCAAAATCTTCGTATTTACTGAAATTATCTCTGAACAAACCCGCTAAATGCAACGCCATATGGTCATAAGCTTCGGGGTCTTCCCATGTATTGCGTGGGTGCAACAGCTCACTAGGTACATTTGGGCACGAATCGGGCATTTTGATGCCAAAAATCGGATGTTTTGTATAACTCACTTGTTCTAAATCCCCGTTTAGGGCTGCCGTAATCATTGCCCGGGTGTAAGATAGTTTCATCCGACTACCCACGCCGTATCCACCTCCCGACCAGCCAGTGTTAATCAGCCACACATTCACTTGGTGTTGGTTGATTTTTTTGCCCAACAAATCCGCGTAGCGCGTAGGATGTAACGGCAAAAACGCTGCTCCAAAGCAGGCCGAAAACGTAGCCTGGGGCTCTTTTACGCCCATTTCGGTGCCCGCTACTTTGGCCGTATAGCCCGAAATAAAATGGTACATGGCCTGGCCAGCGGTCAATCGAGAAATCGGAGGTAAAACGCCGAAGGCATCCGCCGCCAAGAAGAAAATATTTTGGGGGGCACCACCACGCGAAGGACGCATGATATTGGGAATATAATGAATCGGGTACGCCGTCCGGGTATTTTGTGTCACCGACCGGTCGGCATAGTTGATGGTACGGGTATTTTTTACAAAACGAGTATTCTCAACAATCGTTCCGAAACGAATGGCTTCGTAGATTTCGGGTTCTTTTTCGCGGGTCAGGTCAATCACTTTGGCGTAGCATCCTCCTTCAAAATTAAACACAGTTTCGTCGGCCCAACCGTGCTCATCGTCGCCAATGAGGGAGCGGTTTGGGTCGGCCGAAAGCGTCGTTTTTCCCGTTCCCGACAGTCCGAAGAAAATCGCTGTATCACCTTCCTTGCCCACGTTGGCCGAGCAGTGCATCGAAAGCACTCCGCGTTCATGGGGCAGTTTAAAGTTGAGCACCGAAAAAATCCCTTTTTTCATTTCGCCAGCGTAGCCGGTTCCGCCAATCAGAATGATATTTTTGCTGAGATTCAGAATGGCAAAATTTTCGCTGCGGGTGCCGTCAGTGAGTGGGTCGGCCTTAAATTCAGGAATATTAATAATGGTAAAATCGGTGTTTGGACTTAGTAGCTCCTGCTCTTCGGGGCGCATAAACAGGTTGTAACAAAACAGGTTATGCCAAGCCCACGTATTGACCACCGTGATACCGAGGCGGTAGTTATCATGGTCGCAGGCATGGGCCTGACGTACGTACACGGTCTTATCCTGCAAATAATCCAACATTTTGCGGTGCAGCGCATCAAATTTTTGGGCATCAAAAGGAATGTTTATATCACTCCACCAAACAGCCTGAAGGGTTTTGTCATCGCTCACAATGTAGCGGTCGTTTGGTGAGCGCCCTGTAAATTTGCCAGTATCAACCATCAACGCACCTGTATCGGCCAACACGCCTTCGCCGTTGAGAATGGCGTGTTCTACCAACGCCGCGGGGGGTAAATTAAAATTGAATTTTTTAACCTGTCCCAGTCCTAACAGGTTTTGTACCATGTCTTTTTTGACTTCGGCATTGTCCATTAAAGCATTCATGAGGATTATTGTTTGAGGAAGTGTACGTCATTGTGCGACTTCACAAAGTTAGCAACGAACCTATATTACAAAAATATTCACTGGTGATTTCTATAATTTATTTTGCTAATTTGGTATTGCTCCTACAACCTACCAGTCTAATCTGATGATAGGAATGATTTGAATCAGACTTTATAAATTTTCGGGGATATAAAACCCGATTTTAGGCTAATACTGTTAATCACCAGACTTTATAACGTAGTGTTTTTGGATTTTTTTAACATATTCTTCGTGATAACAAACCTTTTATCTATATATTTGTCTTACAAATATGAAACTATCGGAGGGCAGACATATCATCAGAAGGTTCATTTGCTGGGTATTACTTTTGCAAATGATTCACGTATCTATGGATACTGTCAGTCCGACGGGTTTTTCTGAGAGAGGTTTTTTCTATCAGGCAAGTTCTACCTCTCACCAAGCCAATAGCCTATTTGAATGGCTTGCTGGCAACCTTTTCAATCATTCGATTTGGCATCAGGATTTGCCTGTCAATGATAAAAATGAAGAAAGCAGTTTTTTAGAAGAATTCAGTATTTGTCTTATTTGGCCACCGCTTGATTTGGAATTTATCCATCGCGGAAACCCTGAGGGGCTTTCACGCAATTTTGGTCATTATCAAGACAACTTCATACCGCATTACAGTGAGCCTAATTCACCCCCACCGAATCGGGCTTAGTCTTACACTTTAGTTCAAAGTGCTTCTTTTTCGTTGAATGCCGAACATCTGCCGTTATGGGTGCTCAGTACGTTCTTTTATATTATCCATTTCTGTTTAATAACCATTATTACAATGAGGAAACCATTCGTATGTTTAACGATTGTGGGTATGTCTATGATGGCATGTTCCACACCGGACCAAGGAACCCAAACCACCCGTGAAAAATTTCAAGTTACCCAGCCCGTGGCCATTGATACGGTGTATAATCAGGATTATGTTTCTGATATACACTCCATTAAAAACGTCGAAATCCGTGCCCGGGTCAAAGGATACATCGAGAGTATTCATGTCGATGAAGGTAAAAGTGTGAGAAAAGGGCAAGTGCTCTTTCGCATCAGTAATCAAGAATACAAAGGCGCGCTCTTGCACGCAACGGCGGGCTTAAAAAGCGCCATTGCCGAAGCAAAAACGGCCGAACTAGACCTGCAAAACGTTAAAAAGCTGGTCGATAAAAATGTGGTTTCCAAAACCGAGCTTGACATGGCCAAGGCCAAGTTGGATGCGCTCCTAGCCCGCGTAGAAGAAGCCGAATCAGAAGAACAAAGCGCCCGACTCAAACTATCTTATTCGGAAATAAAAGCGCCCTTTGACGGTATCATTGACCGTATCCCCAATAAAATAGGTAGTTTGATTGACGAAGGTACGCTGTTGACTACCATTTCAGACAACAACGAAGTCTATGCTTACTTCAACGTGTCGGAAAAAGAGTACCTAGAATTTGCCTCTGGCAACAAAGAGGAAACCAACCGCAATGAAGTGTCCCTGATTTTGGCCAACAACGAAGAACATTCGCACAAAGGATACGTCGAAACCATTGAAGGAGAATTTGACAACGCCACCGGTAGCATTGCTTTCCGGGCGCGTTTTGCCAATCCAGAGCGCATCCTCAAGCACGGTTCTAGCGGCAAAGTGCGCATTTTGAAAAAAGTCCATCAAGCCTTGGTGATTCCCCAAAAATCTACGTTTGAAATTCAGGATAAAGTCTACGTCTATGTGCTTGATAGTCAGAACAAAGTGCAGATGCGCAGTTTTGTTCCGAAGTTGCGCATTCCGCACTTATACATCCTTGAATCTGGTTTGAGCATGA
>JAIXPV010000019.1 GCA_027486105.1 Runella sp.
CCCGAAGTAGATTACATCAAGGGGGTGTCGCCGGCAGTGGCCATTGAGCAAAAGGTCAATACCCGAAATCCGCGCTCTACTGTAGGCACCACCACCGAGATTTACGACTACCTTAAGTTGCTTTTTGCGCGGGTGGGGGTTACTTACTCGCCCATTTCGGGGCTACCCGTACGAAAAGATACCGTGACGGACGTGGTTGATTTTATGCTGCACCACGAAGAAGGCACGCGTGTGATGGTGTTGGCACCCTTGATTGTGAAAGAAGAGAGAAGCCTAGCCCAAGAGTTGAGCATTTTATTGTCGAAGGGATACACAAGAGTCGTTGTCAATCAGGAAACGAAATCTATTGAGGAATTGATAGAAACCAAGGAGTATACCGCCTTTTCTGCCGCCGATTTTTTTATTCTTATCGACCGGGCTTCGGTCAAACACGACGATGAGGATACGCAGTTTCGATTGTCGGATTCGGTACAAACGGCTTTTTTTGAGGGAGAAGGCCTGTGTATTGTCGACGTGATAGGAGGTGAGCGCCGGGCGTTTTCGGATAAATTTGAACTCGACGCAATAAAGTTTGAAGAGCCTACAGTCAATCTTTTCAGTTTCAATAACCCTTATGGTGCTTGCAAACGCTGCGAAGGTTTTGGGAAAGTGTTGGGGTTGGACCCTGATTTGATTATTCCCGACAAAAATCTCTCGGTATTTGAAGGAGCGATTGCCCCTTGGCGAACCGAAAAAATGGCCGAGTGGCTGGCGCCGCTTTTGCGCCACGGCATTCGCTTTGATTTCCCCATTCACCGAGCCTACAAAGACCTTACCCAAGAACAAAAAGATATTCTTTGGACAGGAAATACGTATTTTGAAGGTCTAACCGCATTTTTTGAACACCTCGAATCGCAAACCCACAAGGTGCAATACCGCGTAATGCTATCTCGCTACCGTGGTCGTACTACTTGTCCAGACTGCCGTGGTTCGCGTTTGCGCAAAGATGCAGGTTATGTAAAGATAGTTGGTGTTTCCATTACTGATTTGGTGTTGTTGCCCATTAGTGAAGTATTAGCGTTTTTTAAGAACCTGTCTTTGCCTGATTATCAATTTGGTATTGCCAAACGTATTTTAATTGAAATTGAAAACCGTTTGGAATACATGGAACGCGTTGGACTGGGCTACTTAACGCTAAATCGTTTGACAAATTCGCTTTCTGGGGGAGAGTTTCAGCGGATAAAATTGGCAACGTCTCTGGGCAGTGCTCTGGTTGGCTCAATGTACATTTTGGACGAGCCGAGTATTGGGCTTCACCCGCGCGATACCCGCAAGTTAGTAGGCGTTCTGGAATCTCTGCGCGACATGGGCAACACGGTGATTGTGGTCGAGCACGAAGAAGAAGTAATGCGTGCCGCTGACCAAATCATCGACATTGGTCCCGACGCTGGAAATTTGGGCGGCGAAGTGGTATGGCAGGGAAGTTGGGAGGATATTCTGAGCCCCATTGAGGGCATTCATTCTCATACCATACGATTTCTGACGGGTGAAGACAAAATTCCCGTGCCTACTTTTCGCCGGAAAGCAACCCATTGGCTTGAACTGACGGGGGCACGTGAGAATAACCTCAAAGACGTAGACGTAAAATTTCCGCTTGGTACGTTTACGGTGGTGACGGGCGTATCGGGTTCTGGTAAATCAACGCTTGTCCGAAAAATCTTATTTCCAGCTTTGGCCCGCCAAAAGGGAGAATATAACGAAGAAGCTGGAAAATATACCAATCTTACGGGCAGTTTGGACCGCATTGACAACCTTGAGATGGTAGACCAAAATCCCATCGGTAAGTCGTCGCGCTCCAATCCCGTTACGTACATCAAAGCTTACGATTACATAAGGCAGATGATGAGTGAAGTGCCCTTGGCCAAAGCGCGAGGCTACAAACCTTCCCATTTTTCTTTTAATATCGAAGGAGGCCGCTGCGAAACCTGCCAAGGAGAAGGGCAAGTGAAGATTGAAATGCAGTTTATGGCTGATATTTATCTCAAGTGTGAAGCCTGCGGCGGAAAACGTTTCAAACAGGAAATTTTGGATGTTCGATACCAACGCCCCGATCAAGCCTCGGCCGACATTGCCGATATTCTCGATATGACCATTGATGAAGCCATCAGCTTTTTCAGAGCCGATGAGCCCAAACTCGCCGACCGCCTTTTGCCGCTTCAGGAAGTGGGGCTTGGTTATGTCAAATTAGGGCAATCGTCCAACACACTTTCGGGAGGAGAGGCGCAGCGCGTAAAACTGGCTTTCTTTTTGAGTAAATCAAACCCCAATCAAGGGCGTTCCCTGTTCATTTTTGATGAACCCACTACGGGTTTGCATTTTCATGATATTCAAAAACTCTTGAAAGCACTCAACGCATTAGTAAATCAAGGTGATACCGTGATTGTGATTGAGCACAACGTTGAGGTGATTAAATCAGCAGATTGGATCATTGATATGGGCCCCGAAGGTGGCGAAGCGGGAGGCTATGTCACCTTCGAGGGAACACCCGAAGAGATGGTGAAGCTTTCGGACAACTACACTGCGGTGTTTTTGGAAGAAAAAATGAGAACGTAGACTTATTTTACAAAAATCTGTAAAGTAGTGCCTTCGTATACTCCTAAGTTGGCATCTCTCACTTGTTCCATCACGGGGCGCAGAGCGCAGGTGGCTTCATCGATACAGTCATCACATTTGACATAAAAATGAAGCGATACACAGGGGGTTGGTGCAATAGGGCCGTCAATTACCCTGATGACCTGTGCAAAGTTGACTCTTGCAGGTTCTACACGCAATAGATATCCG
Organism: Runella sp.; assembly: GCA_027486105.1. Classification (GTDB taxonomy): domain Bacteria; phylum Bacteroidota; class Bacteroidia; order Cytophagales; family Spirosomataceae; genus Runella. The sequence continues at coordinate 2,821 of JAIXPV010000019.1, forward strand.
CCACCTTTGCCTTTTTGGCTGGAGAGAATTCCGTGGTTACGCAACTCTAAAAGAATAGCTTCCAAGAATTTTTTGGGGATATTTTCGCGCTCGGCAATGTGCGAAATAAGAACGGGTCCTTTACCGAATTCTTCGGTCAGCACTTTGAGTGCTTTAAGGGCATATTTTGCTTTCTTTGAGATCATATCACTAGCACACTATTGAGTAAAAGGTTATAAGAGAGAGGCATAAACAAATTTACTCGATTAATTTAATATATTATGTACGTAAAGGTAATTTTTCAAAAAATTACCTTACATTATCTATCAATTTGCTTACGATATCAAAGCCTATCTTTAAAACTTTCATACCCAAACGTTTTTATTAATCTGAAGCGGTCATTGGCCTGCAAAATGCCGATGGAAGGAAGGTTGACGCCATTAAAGGTGGTAGTTTTCACCATTGTGTAGTGAATCATGTCATCAAAGACCAGCGTATCTCCAATTTTTAAAGGTTCGTCAAATGAATAATCGCCCATAAAGTCGCCCGCGAGGCAGGTCATACCACCGAGTCGGTAAGTTGGTTTATCGGTTACTGGGTCGTGATAAGCCCCCAATATGCGTGGTTTATAGGGCATTTCGAGGGTGTCGGGCATGTGGGCGGCAAAAGAAGTATTTAAGATAGCTACCTCTATTCCCTGGCTTTCTACCATATCCAGTACGGTGGATACCAAATACCCAGTTCGCCACGCAATGGCGGAACCTGGCTCTAAAATGACATCCAGATTGTATTTTTCCCTTATGGCTTTAACGAGCGAAACAAGTCTAGGTATATCGTAACCTTCGCGGGTCATAAGATGCCCGCCGCCCATGTTGAGCCACTTGGCTTGGTGGAGCAAGTCGCCAAAGCGGCTTTCGAGAGCTTCGAGGGTACGCTCTAGTACGTCGGAGCCATTTTCGCAAAGCGTATGAAAGTGAATCCCTTCGATTCCAGCAGGCAGTGTATCGCTAAAATGACTGCGTGTCACTCCCAATCGAGACCCTGGAACACAGGGGTTGTACATGTCGGTTTCTACTTCAGAATACTGAGGGTTCACGCGGATTCCGCACGAAACAGTTTTTTCGGGGTGAGTTTGATTATAGTCGCTGACGCGTTGTTTAAACCGCTCCCACTGAGATAGGGAATTGAAGGTGAGGTGGCTACTCCGTTCAAGTACTTCGCCAAATTCGGCATCCTGATACGCTGGAATGTAAGTGTGTGCTCGGTAGCCTAAATATTCATTAATAAGCTTTATTTCATTGAGTGAACTTGCGGTGGCCCCTGGCAGATACTCGCCCACAATGGGGAATGCGCTATACATAGAAAAGCCTTTCAGAGCCAATATAATTTGGCATCCAGCCTCATCCATCACTTGGCGGATCAGTTGGAGGTTTTGGCGCAGAAGACGTTCTTCCAAAACAAAACAAGGTGATGGGATTTGTGCAAAGTCAATGGGCATGATTATAAATAATAAATGAGGGTGCAAAGGTAAGTAAATCGTAAAGGAAACATTTAATTGAGGGAGTTCGTTTGCTAAATCAGTTACATTCTGTCTGATTATGCGTTAATTTAGAATCTAACAATCGTTTTGTAGTCAATGAAGATAGGATTAGTATTATCGGGAGGAGGTGCCCGGGGAATCATGCACCTTGGGGTAATAAAAGCTTTACAAGAGCGAAAGGTAGACATAGCCGCTATTTCGGGCACGAGCGCGGGGGCCATCGTAGGGGCGCTTATTGCGCACGGGCATAGCCCAGATGAAGTGCTCAGTAAGTTGCTTACAATCAATTTTTTGAAATACTTACGGCCTTCGTTTAATGGTCCTGGTTTGTTGAGAATGGACAAAGCGGAAGAACTCTATCGGGAGTTGTTGCCTCATAATTCATTTGAAA
>JAIXPV010000574.1 GCA_027486105.1 Runella sp.
ACAAAAACGTTTCGGGATGGATCGTAAACCAAGAGAAAAGCTTGGCAAAAAAACACCTGATTTCGCACAATATCGCCAATTTTAAATTGCCCGTTTTTGTGTCGGACCCCAATATTTCCGTCTATACGTTTCATTATGCTCACCCCGAGGCAGTGGCCCTGAATTATCGCCTCAACAAAGTTGTCGGTTTTAATGAAACAGGTTTTGCGGGAAAAAGTGACGATACTTACCGCCGGCAGGCGTGGCGATTTATGATGAGCGGGGGAGGACTATTTGGGCATTTAGACTACTCGTTTTCGGTAGGTTCGGAAGAAGGAAAAGATTTGACCAACAACGCCCCCGGCGGCGGAAGCCCAACGCTGAGAAGGCAGTTCAGAATGTTGAAAAACCAACTGGAACGGATGGATTTGACAACGCTTAAGCCCGATGCTTCGTTTTTGGGGCACGCCGAGGGGGCTTTTGTGTATTCGATGAAAGACCGTCAGCAATATTTGGTATACGCGGAGCCGCTTTTGTCGCAACCTTGTCGGATAAACTTACAACTACCTAAGGGCAACTACTCGGCTACATGGACGGATGTTGTAACGGAAAAAATCCTTAAAACCGAAAATGTAAACGTAATTACACCTTCCCTGATGCTTGAAAGCCCTGCTGGTGTAAATGATAAGATACTGTTGTTAAAGGAATTATAATCAATTATTGACAAATGCCAACACTTTGTTGTATCAAGCGTCACTGGAATCACTCTCAACTTGTGTCACCAATACCTTGTCAATCCTTGCACCATCCATGTCAAAAATTTCGAACTTAAAACCATGCCAGAATATGATTTCACCTGGTTTGGGTACGTGTCCAAAATGTTCGAGCAACAGACCTCCAATGGTATTAAAAGGCATATTGTCGTTGTATAAATCTAACTGGTCAAAATAGCTCAGAAAATCGTAGAAAGGCATCTGAGCATCAGTAATATAGGTGCCGTCTTCTCGTTGTACGATGCTAGTCTCATCGTCATAATGGGTGTCGCTTACGTCGCCAACTAGGGCGTCCATCAAGTCATTGAGCGTTACTATTCCCTGTAAAGCCCCGTATTCATCAATCACCATGCTGTAATGCTGACGGTTTTCTTGAAGTCGTTCGAGCGCAATGTAGGCCGAACTGCTGTCGGGTAGGTATTGGGGTTCTTTAATCAACGCCTCCAAATCTAGGGGGCGGTTTTCCATGACTTGCTGAAAAATATCTTTCATCAACACTACCCCAACCACCTCGTCGACGGTGTTTCTACAAACGGGATAAACGGAGTGGATTTCGCCTTTGATTTTTTCGCGTATTTCGTCGGGGCTATCGTTCAAATCGAGCCAAACCAACTGCATTCGGTGCGTCATGAGGGAGCCTACTTTGCGGTCGCCCAGATGAAATACCCGTTCCATTATTTCTTGTTCTATTTCTTGCACTTCGCCGCCGTCGGTTCCTTCCTGAATAAACGCTTTGATTTCTTCTTCCGTCACGCGGCTGTCGGCGGAGGGTTTTATACGCAAAATTTTGAGTAAAATATCGGAGGTATGGGTCAACAACCACACGAATGGCGAGGTGACTTTTGAGAGAATCTGCATCGGCCATGCCACTGCCTTGGCGATGCCCTCTGGATTGGTCAGACCGATGCGTTTGGGGACCAGTTCGCCAATAACCAAAGAAATAAACGTAATCATCACCAGCACGCCTCCCACCGACAACGGGCGGCTGTAGGGCTGTAAAATCTCAAATTGATTCAAATATTCTTGCCAATCGTTGGTGAGGCTTTCGCCCCCAAAAATACCCAATAATATCCCGATAAGGGTAATGCCGATTTGAACTGTAGAAAGAAATTGATTGGGTGAGTTGATAAGTTCTAAGGCTTGTTTGGCTGATTTGCTGCCTCTTTTAGCCGAATTTTCCAGTTTTACTTTGCGAGAAGAGACTACCGCGATTTCGGACATTGAGAAGATGCCGTTGATAATCGTAAGCAGAAATATGATAAATAATTCCATGTAAGAGTTAAAAATTGAGAACGAAATTGTGATGCAGTCTCCTTGATGGGCAAACCAAGCTTTACAGATGAGGCTTGCGGCATTGTTGAAGGAGCATCAAAGGGTATTTAATAGAAAAAACATGCTTGTTTCAAAACATGAAGCGTCATTCTAAAAAATCACAGTTCATTGGGTGTTAGGTGGGGTGGATTGAGATTTCAAATAAAACAATAATCGGGCACATCACTACCAGAGTCAAAGATAATTTGTGCGTAAAGATACCCTGTATCTTTGTATGATAAGTTTTTCAATGAAGTTTGGTTTTATACAAATATGGTTCAAATTGGCTAAAAATCATACATAAACCAAAATATTGGTAGAAAGAAAGCATAGAGTAAATCAAAGAACGAGGTATTTTTAATTGACAACTTCCTCAAAGATTAGCACCAAAATAGAGTAAGTAAGGCTCCTATTGAGCTTGTGAAAAAAAGAAGACAATGGTAGTTTGGTGCCCTCCGAATGGCCAATTATGAAATTGAAGTACTCTAAACCCCTGACCATTATTCTATGAAGTTTCTCTGTCAAAAGTATCCCTTTTTCGCCTTTTCAACTTTCTCATTGTCGAGGGTATTTCTGGTACATTGTGTGGTGTGTTTTTCGATATGGTTGCTACTGTTGTCACTGATAGGACTACCCGCCTGCTATGCACAAAGCTCTTCACTTACTTCCCATCTCAAACTTTGGTATACTCAACCAGCGCAAATTTGGGAAGAAGCCCTACCCTTGGGCAACGGCAAAACGGGTGCGATGGTGTTTGGGCGGGTCAACCATGAGCGCTTTCAGCTAAACGATAATACGCTATGGTCGGGCTACCCCATTGAAGGCAATAACCCCAACGGCCCGACGGTTTTGCCGCAGGTGCGCAAAGCCATTTCTGAGGGTGAGTATGATAAAGCCGACGCGCTTTGGAAAAAAATGCAAGGGCCGTACTGTGCGCGGTATTTACCGATGGGCGATTTACACCTTGATTTCGGTTTCCGTGATTCTGCCGCGACCAATTACTACCGGGAGTTGGATTTAAATAGGGCCATTTCTACCGTGAAATACACCGTTGATGGAGTGACTTACACCCGCGAAACTTTTATCAGTCACCCCGCATCGGTAATGGTAGTACGGGTCAGTGCCAACAAAAAGAACCACATCAACGTCGATGCAATATTGAGTAGTAAGTTGAAATTCAGTATTTTAAATGTCGCCTTAAATCAACTTGTTTTAAAAGGGAAAGCGCCCAAGCACGTAGCCCACCGCGCCTCCGAGCCGCAACAGATTGTGTACGATGAGGATTTGAAAGGAGAAGGAACAAACTTTGAAATTCATTTGTCGGCCCAATCTGAGGGAGGAAAAGTGACAAGCCAAAATGGTAAATTGACCATTTCGGGGGCCAATACCGTAACGTTTTATGTAGTTGGTGCAACGAGTTTTAACGGTTTTGATAAATCTCCAGGATTGGCGGGCAAAGACCCTTCGGCGGAGGCGAACACGATTCTACGAAAGGCGTTATCATCTACTTATGCCCAACTCAAAGCCGCGCATATCGCTGATTATCAAAAGCTGTTTAATCGGGTAGTGCTGGATTTGGGGGTAGATGCAGAAGCTCTCAAATTACCTACCGACGAACGTCTGATTCGTCAGCAAAATGGCCCTTCCGATACGCAATTACAAACGCTCTATTATCAGTTTGGGCGGTATTTATTGATTTTAAGTTCGCGCAATGGCGCTTCGGGGGCAGTGGGGATTCCTGCCAACTTGCAGGGGATTTGGAACGACCACATTCAGCCACCATGGGGCAGTAATTATACTACCAACATCAACGTAGAAATGAATTATTGGCTCGCCGAAAATGCCAACTTACCCGAATGTCATTTGCCATTACTGCATTTTATCGGTAATCTGGCCGTCAATGGAGCCAAAACGGCCA
>JAIXPV010000125.1 GCA_027486105.1 Runella sp.
ATAATCATTTTGAGTACGAGTATTTTTTACGTCGGTTATCCAGCGGACAGACGTTTTTTTGTTGAGTAGATAGTCGGCCCGAAGTTGTCCTGCCCACAAAGTAGGCTTCCGAAAATTCCCACTTGAATCTTGAATTTTCAAGGTAGTATTGTCCAACAAGAATTGCTGTGTTGTTATGTTGCCCGCAGCTAATTTATCACCATAATAATACCCAAAGCCCTTCATTTTTAGCTTGTCATTGGCTCTGTAGTTGAGGTTGGTTCCTAATAGTTTAGCTTGATTAAAGGTAACCCGTTTGGGGTCAACGTCTGGTATGTTAGCCATTTTTAGAAACAAGAGTTGATGGGTGCCATTGCCAGCGGAGCTAAAACTGCTGAAAGCATTATCGTCGGCATTGAGTTCAGTTTCGGCATTCATGATTGGGTCATAGCCTGTATTGTTGGCGTTTCCAATGATTCCAAATTTTACTTTTTTGACCAACGAAAATAGTACTTCATTGAGCGAATAGCGTTCCCGAATTCCGGCGGCGATATTGGCATTTCCAAACACTTTCAGTTTGCGCTCGGCTTTAATGGTAAGATTCAGAACGACTTTGCCTGATTTTTCGATGCCGTGGAGTAACGCATTTTCGTTGTAGTTGTCAATGGCTTCTATTTTATCCAATACATCGGCTGTGAGGTTTCGGGTGATAAGCCGATAGTTTTTGCTGAAAAAATCCTCGCCTTCTAGCATCACTTTGTCAACCGGTTTTCCTTTTACGGTGATTTTTCCGTCTTCGGTTACTTTTACACCCGGTAATTTTCTAAGTAAATCCTCTACGGTTTTTTCAGTGCCGTCAGCAAAGGCTTTGGCACTGTATACTACTGTATCTTTTTTTACCTGAACAGGAATTTGACTTTTTACCACAACCTCACGCAGTTGTAATTCTTTGGGGGGAAGAATAAAGGTATGAATCAAAAGGGTATCGGCGGGCGATACCCACAACAGGCCATCGGCAAAACCCAGCGCTTTGGCTTTAATTAGATAGTTTTTTTCTGATTTAGGTAAGTTGATTTTGAAGAATCCTTTGGCATCCGTGATGGCGTATTTTAGGAGTACCGTATCTGAAGTAGTGATTTGGTAGCCTAAGATGCTGACGGCACTCAAGGGCTGACCGTTTTGAGTTTGGACATTCCCCCTGACCAACACTTGGGCTTCAACCATCTGGAACCCTACGAGGGTTATTAATATCCAAAAGAGGGTTTGAAAACGCATATTTAATCAGGAAAGAGTTCAATAGTAACCCAACCGATTCTAATCGTTGAGTTAGGATATTTAGGGTCTGAATTACTCATTTTTTCATAATTACGAATGGTCTCTTTCAAAAAAGTATTAAAGGCTCTCATGGAATAAATTACTTTTTGTTTTTCGGCGGGTACAATGGGCTGTATTTCCGCCTTATCATGGGGTATTGGAAGGGTTAGCGCAGCAAATTCAAACATCAATTCGCGTTTAGAATCTTCTGCTTCTAGAATAAGCCCGGGTAAGCCATGAAGTTTCCAAGGGCCGTCGCTTACTGGGATTTCTGGTGTAAACCAAGCAGTATAGTGGCGGCCATAATAATCGACTTCGGCTTTTTGACAAATGTATGTTCCAATCAATTTGGTTTCGGCTTTGATATCCCAATTCAATTTTTCGAGGGTATCGACCACAATTACTTTTTTGTTAAATGCCAATTCACGCGACGTAAGTTTATTGGCAGTACGGTCTTTGTGGACTCTGGTTTGAAATAAACCTATCGTGTTTATAGTCTTAACCGTAGGGTCTTGGATACCTCTAACTTGTTTTGGATCACCAACTCTGATGGCGGCTGATTCTGTTTGAGTAAATCTTAATTCGTAGGGGGTTGTAGAGCGCTTTAACGTATCTGCAATGCCCTGGATATGATGGTATTTCAAAATTCCCGTTTGGGTTTGGGATATAGTTTGCAAATTTGGTGCTGGGTAAAGCCACAAATCCGTATAACTAGCTAATAATATACACAGTACAAGCACAATATTGTATTTATTTAGTTACTTAACTCCGGATAAATTTCAATTCCACCAATTTTTATTTTTATTTCATAACGCCCTTTGTTCAAATATTGCGGGTTCGAGCTTTCCATTTTTTCATAATTGTTTTTATTTTCTATAAGTTGTTTTATGAATCCTTCTCGGTTGGTAATTCGTTGATTTGGATTAGGTTTCAGCGATTCTATGACGCTATTCTCAGGAGCAGGTATTTGCAAAGATTCAAAGATGAATTTAAAATTTTTCGACGAGTCTTCTGCTTCAAGTATAAGTCCGGGTAATCCATTAAGTTTCCATGGCCCACTACTGATAGGTATTTCAGGAGAAAACCAAGCTGTCCAATATCTTCCACGTACGTTTGATTCAGCTTTTTGGCATTTTATTTTCCCTAGCATCCTGAATTCATCTTTTATTTTCCAATCAATCGTCCTCATCGTATCTACGACGAAAATGAATTCAGTTACTGCAAATTCCATAGAGTTTATTTTTCTCTCTTGAAAATTCATATAGACTCTACCCCTTTTGGAGTTTGACTCAGATGGCTGGGTTAAATTCAATACCCCATAATTACCAGAGAATTTGGTTTGTTCTTTAGTGTAAGATAATGATTCGACATTATTGAAAAGTAATTCCTTTTGAGTCACACTGAATAATGTTGTGTCATTTTCTTGCCTGATTTTTTGACGATATATTAAACTGCCCAATTGATTTTGAGCAAAAGAATTAAATGGGACAGATAAAGAAAAAAGTATAAAAAAAGTGCCTAATTTGAGCCTCATGGTTATTTGAGTATTTTAAAGCTACCTTCTCACAAAATTATCAGTATTGTGCCAGCATTCGAGATGCTTGAATTTGCGCCATAGTTGATGCAAGTGAACTCGCAACACTACAACTTTGAACACTACAGAAAGTAGCAGAAGCAGATGCGAAATTTCCCTCGCCATCTGTTAATGTGGCAGTTACAGTTTGACAACATTCATACAAGGATGCTTCTTCAAGTAAATTGTTATCCTCAGAAATTAATGAGGAGGAATGGTGAGGTAATTTTTGTTGGTTATTATTTAATTGTTGTGTAGACTCAACGGGCACGACATCCAAATTTGAACCTATTGTAGCTGCGTAGGTTGTTGAAAAACATACCATTAGTATCGCCGCGAGGGTTAGTAATCTTTTCATATTTTTGAAATTGTGTTAAAGTTAAACATATTTATTTGTACTTGAGAAGGTAGCCAAATGGATTGGTCACAAACATACAAGGGCTATTCTTACCAAAATAGAGGGATAACCCCTCAAAAATTGAGGGGTTCGAGCAGAGTGCGGTACTTGATAGCGACCTTTAAAAGGGCATGTTTTCCAGATTGGTTGAGCTTCTCACCAATGCGGGTTTTGCAGTTCTCCACGCTTTTTACGGTAATACCAAGTTTCGTGGCTAATTCTTTGTTGGAAGGTGCGTCCATTAAAAGAATTAGCAATTCAAACTCACGCTTCGTAAGCGTAGTGATTAAAAGCGCCGTTTCATCTTTCATAAAAGGGCTTTCCTGTAAGTGGTGAATCCATTTTTTTTCATCTGCTCCAGTAGCATACCATAAGTGCAAACTCAGGTTTTGAGTTCGGTGAATTCTTAAGGATACATAATTATCAAAGCAGGTTAGGCCACAATGGGCGGGAGAATCAAACGCCTTATCCTTAGATAAGGCCGGGTTTGTTTTGTAGACGAAAGGCGACGGAGAAAGTCACGGAGAGTACTGAGAAAAAAGGGGGGATTCCCGAAAAATAGAATAATCAACGGCCCCGCTTTCCCAACTCAATCGCCTCTAATTGAGGGATTTTTCCGTTGTCTAGCGTGAATCGAAGCATGGTTCGGATTTTGTGAAATCCTTCATTGCCTGCCGCACCGGGGTTGAGGTAGAGCATATTTTGAAGTTTAGTGTCGCGCATCACGCGCAGGATGTGTGAGTGGCCGCAGATGAAAATATCAGGCGTATTATTTTTTAATTCGGGTCTGACTTGGGGGTTATAATTGGGCGGAGCGCCACCGATGTGGGTCATCCAGATGCGGAAGCCTTCGATTTCAAACCGTTGATGCTCTGGGGCTTTCCATTGAATTTCTTTGGCGTCGATGTTGCCATACACGGCACGTAAGGGCTTAAATTTTTCCAGTTTTTCCAAGATACCCACCCTACCTACGTCGCCAGCATGCCAAATTTCGTCGCAGTCTTTGAAATAATCAAAAATGGATTCGTCTAGGTAAGAATGAGTGTCAGATAAAAGGCCGATGCGGGTCATATTTTAGGACAGATTTCTGAGGGTTGTGTTGATATATATTACTTTGTAAGGGTATAAAAAGCCATCCCGCTCATCATCAATACCACGAGCCAACCCGCCATTTGTAGCCAAATAGGGTGTTGATACGCGCCAACCAATCGTTTATTGCGGGCAGCAATGAGCATCACCGCTAAGGCAATGGGTAAAATAAAACCATTCAGCGTACCCACAAACACCAAAATCTGTACGGGTTTGCCAATCCATAAAAATAGAATCGTCGAAATAGAAATAAAACCAATCGTGAGATAGCGATGATTTTTTTCTAAGCTCGGATGGAAAGTTCGCAAGAACGACACCGAAGTATAGGCCGAGCCGATGACAGATGTAATGGCCGCACTCCACATCAAAACCCCAAACAGTCGGTAGCCTGTCTCGCCAGCAGCCAATTGAAATACCGAAGCGGGAGGATTGTCTTTGTTTAACGTAAGTCCCGCTGCCACCACGCCTAACGTGGCCAAAAATAAAAAATACCGAATAAATGACGTGACCAAGATACCCGTTGTAGCGCTGCGATTGACCAAGGGAAGCGCATCAACACCTTTCACGCCTGCTTCCAAAAGCCGATGCCCACCCGCAAAAGTAATGTAACCGCCTACCGTGCCGCCTACTAGGGTTATGGTGGCGATAGGGTCAAATTGCTGTGGCAAAACCGTGCGGACGAGGGCTTCGCCAACGGGAGGATTGGCCGAAAAAACAACGTATGCAATCAACAGAAGCATCAGGAGTCCCAGC
>JAIXPV010000298.1 GCA_027486105.1 Runella sp.
CCCAAAATGCGACGGGGGATATTCGTAAAGTAGTAGTGCATGATGGGCACCGTGGCCCTAAAGAAATTGGTTGTTCACAGGAGTTTTTGAGTTGGTTAACCGACCCTGTACAGAATGGCGGTGGAGCTATTATTGATTTTGGTTGCTACGGAGCCAACCTGATGACGTGGCTCATGAAAGGTGAACGCCCACTGACAGTAACGGCCGTGACTCAACAAATAAAACCTGATGTGTATCCGAAAGTAGACGACGAAGCCACCATTATTTTGACTTACCCCAAAGCGCAGGCTATTATTCAGGCTTCGTGGAATTGGCCATTTGACCGTAAGGACATGGAAATTTATGGGCAAAAAGGCTACATAGTATGTGATAAAACCCAACAAATGCGCGTCCGCCTGGGTGATGGCCTCAAACGGGATGCCTCAGAAGAAAAGCGTGATATCCCTGCCCTTTCGGCCCCTTATGACGACCCATTTTCTTACTTTGCAGCCGTCGTAAAGGGAGATATTAAGCCCCAAAAAGACCTTTCATCGTTGGAAATCAATCAAATAGTGGTCGAAATTTTAGAGGCAGCGGTGCAATCTTCCAAAACGGGGAAGCCTGTGAAGTTGTAGGAAAATAATGGTTTGTTAAATGACTTTGTAAATTAAAGTCTAATTTGATTTTACCTGAATGATAGCATAAGTAGTTATATTCAATAAACAATTGAGCCTTATGAGAGTAATTGTATCCCTTATTCTTGGAGCTTTTATTTTGTTTCTATCAGCCTATCAACAGGAAAAATCCAGCTTGCGGGAGACCCTGTATGTAGATACCGCTGTGGCGGTGTATGGGCCGTATGAAATCATTAAGCTTCCCATTAAGAAAGGCGTAAAGATTGCCAATCCTATTCAGCTGGCGCTCGGTCCGGGACAAATGTTATATGCTGCCAATCAAACAGGTGAAATCTATACGCTACGCGACACTGATAATGACGGATTGGAAGACATGGCCTCGTTGTATTGTTCTGTTAGAGACTATGGCCTACGCTCTCCGGGGGGCTTTGCGTATCGAGGCGATACCGTTTATATCGGAACAGCCCAGCAGATACGAGCTTTTGTTGATACCAATAAAGATGGAAAAGCGGATAGAAGTTGGGTGTTTTTTGACCAAATACCGCATAGTGAGCATCCTTATGAATGGACTTCAGGGCTGAGCTTTGGGCCTGATGGGTGGCTGTATTGTGCATTGACCACGGATTCGTGGAATGCTGCTCCCTCGCCTGATCCTAACGGCTATCGTGGGGCAATTTTGAAAATTTCTCCTGATGGAAAGAAGGTTGTTAGGGTTGCTACGGGAGTTCGGTCAGTTTATGGGATGAGTTTTAATGAATACGGTGAGCTTTTTTTTATTGATAACGAAGGTGGAGGTAACCCCACCGAGGAGCTTAATAAGTTATCCATAAATGGTTTCTATGGGCATAACCGTGTTAAATATGGGCGCGATTCTATCGTAAAGCCCGTCTTTAATTTAGAATCAGAGGTGGCACCTTCGGGCATTGTGTTTAATAAGGTCACGAATGATTTTGGGGGCACGGGCGGCAATCTCTTTATTGCCTATTATGGTCCAGGAGAACGTTGGGCAAGAGGGGCGGTGAGCCGAGTTAAGATGCTACGTTTACCCAACGGGAATTATGACTTTAAGGAGTACCCGATTGCCGATGTGCCAAAGCTTTCTGCCCTCTCTTTTGGAAAAGATGGCTCTCTGTATCTAGCACAGCACGGAAAAGCAGATTATTGGTATAATGCGGTTTATAAAAATGAAGGCAGTTTTTATAAATTGAAATACAACCCCTCGGTGGCAACCGAGGGCAAGGTCAGAGAGAAGCCTACAAAAACTTTTTCAAAAAATGCAATTGAAGCGGGCAAGCAGCTTTTTGCTGAGCGAGCCTGTTTGGGATGTCATCAAGTGGATGGTGTGACCGAACTATTAGGACCTAATCTGAAAGATGTGGCAAAACGTATGACCCGCGAAGAAATTATTGAGGAAATCATGAAACCCTCTGAACGGATTAAGCCTAGTATGATGGCGCTGCGAGTGATTAAAAAAAATGGACAGGTAGTAATTGGTCGCGTAGTTAACGCTGATGAAAAGCACTTGTCACTGATGCTGATTGGTAATCACACCGTCAAAATACCTCAGGAAGAAATTAAAAATACCGAAAATGTTCAAAAATCTCTTATGTACGAAGGTTTGCTCAACGGTATGTCGGCCACAGAAAGAGAGGCCCTGCTAGATTATATGGTCAGTTTGAGCAGATAATCAATATAGTAGTATTGAAGAGCTGATTGATGTAGAGCCATAATTGTACATTTAAGAAAATTGAGTGATAATGTAGAAGTTAAATATAAAAACAGCCCCCAAAGCAAGATATTCCGTCCCCCAAAGAAAAACGCCTAACTATCTAAGTGTAAGATAATTAGGCGTTTACGTTGTAGCGGGAACAGGACTCGAACCTGTGACCTCCGGGTTATGAGCCCGACGAGCTACCAACTGCTCTATCCCGCGATGTTGGGAGTGCAAAGGTAAGAGCTTTTATAGAAAAAACAACTATCTTTGTGAAAAAATATTTTATTGATTATTTTTCTTTAACCAAAACGAAGGAAAAATAGAGCAGTAAATACTGAATACGAATGGAGACTACAGAAAATATAGAAGTTTACAACAACCCCAATCACCGCGCAGGATTCGTGAGTATTGTGGGAAAACCCAACGTAGGAAAATCGACGCTGATGAATGTATTGGTGGGTGAGAAGATGTCAATTATTACCTCTAAAGCCCAAACAACACGCCACCGAATTATGGGTATTTTGAACGGTGTTCATGAAGGTGTTGATTTTCAGCTGGTTTACTCCGATACGCCTGGAATTATTAAGCCCCAATACAAACTCCACGAATCGATGATGGATTTTGTGCAGGGCTCGCTTGAAGATGCCGACGTAGTACTTTTTGTGACTGATATTTTTGAGAAACACGATGACGAAGAGGTACTCGAACGATTGGCCAAAACCGAAGGAGCGGTTATTTTGATTATCAATAAAACAGACCTTGCCACGGAGGAACAAATCAATGAAAAAATTGCTTTCTGGAAAGAAAAACTTTTTACGGCGGCCATCATTCCCATTTCTGCGCTTAAACAGGAAGGAATAGATACATTATTTACGGCCATCATGGAATGTTTGCCAGTTCATCCGCCGTATTTTCCCAAAGATGAGCTGACCGATAAACCCGAGCGCTTTTTTGCGGCCGAAATAATCCGGGAAAAGGTGTTCCTGAATTATAAAAAAGAAATTCCTTACAGTACCGAAATCATTGTCGAGGAGTTTAAAGACAAAAAGGATATTCTGGTCATTAGGGCGGTGATTTTGGTAGAACGCCAGAGCCAAAAAGGAATCATTATTGGTGATAAAGGAACCATGCTCAAGAAAATAGGTTCGGCCGCCCGCGCAGATTTGGAACAGTTCTTTGGTAAAAAGGTGTTCTTAGAACAATACGTCAAAGTAGAGCCTGATTGGCGCAATAAAGTACAGAAATTGAAACAATTTGGGTACGAAGGCTAAGTGTAATTAAAAAAAGCTGGGTTTTTGTGAGGTAAATCCCTAATAATTGGCCGATTTTCCCGTCTTTGAAGTATTATTCTTTTATCCATAAAGCGTCAAAGACATAACCAATTTCTTCTGAAATCCCACTTAGTGTATGATTAAGAAACGCTATCATGCATGGGATTATCTTAAGAATTGGAGTAATAAATAATATTAAGTTTTATTGAATTAGACAAAAATGTAGGCGATTAAAAAATATTATTTGCCTATCAAATGATCAAGAGAGCGTATTAAGTAAAACGCTTCACATTACACTCTCTCCTTTACACTTATTACAATGTCAAATATAGTAGCAATAGTAGGACGCCCCAATGTGGGCAAATCAACGCTTTTTAACCGTTTGATTAAAGAACGTCAGGCCATCATGGATGATCAAAGCGGCGTAACGCGTGACCGCCACTACGGCCACGCCTTTTGGACTGAGCAGTATTTTACCGTCATTGATACAGGCGGATATGTGGTAGGCTCGGAAGATGTATTTGAAGATGCAATCCGCGAGCAAGTCGAAATTGCTATGGAAGAAGCCACCGTGATTTTGTTTATGGTAGACACTATGTCGGGGCTTACCGACTTGGATAAAGATTTTGCGAATGTAGTGCGTAAATCTAAAAAACCGGTTTTTTTGGTTGCCAATAAGGCCGAAACGGTTGAACGCCAACACGCCACGGCTGAGTTTTATGAACTGGGCTTGGGTGATCCTTATCCAGTTTCTTCGCAAACAGGCCACGGAACGGGCGATTTACTAGACGACGTAGTAAAACACTTCAAAACTGCTGGTATAGAAGACCCTGACGCAGGAATTCCTAAAATCTCCATCTTGGGACGACCCAATGTGGGGAAATCATCATTTTTGAATGTTTTGACGGGCAAAGAGCGCAGCATTGTAACGGATATTGCAGGTACTACGCGCGACGCTATCAACACCCACTATAAAGCCTTCGGAAAAGATTTTATTTTGGTCGATACCGCCGGTATTCGTCGTAAAGCTAAGGTCAAAGACGCCATTGAGTTTTACTCTACGTTACGTACCGTAAAAGCGATGGAAGAATCAGATGTAGTCATCGTGATGCTTGATGCAACCCGTGGCTTGGAGGCTCAAGATATGCACATCATCGGTATGGCACACAAGGCCAAAAAGGGGATTTTGATTATGATAAATAAATGGGATTTGGTCGAAAAAGACTCAAAAACGGTCGATAAGCTCCGAAAAGAGATGCTCGAACGCTTGGCTCCGATGGATTATATGCCCATTATTTTTGCTTCTGTGGTCGAAAAACAGCGGATTTTCCAAGTAATGGAAAAGGCAATGGAAGTGTACGAAAATAAGACAAAGAAAATTACAACTTCAAGGTTGAACGAAGTGATGCAGGCCGAAATTGAAAAATATCCACCCCCTGCGCACCGTGGCAAACACATCAAAATCAAGTACATGATCCAGTTACCGACACCGTCGCCGACCTTCGTGATGTTTTGTAACTACCCCAAGCATATCAAGGAGCCGTATGTACGGTATTTGGAAAACCGGATGCGCGATAACTTCGGTTTTGAAGGCGCACCGATTACCATTTTCTTCCGAGAGAAATAGTAAATAGCTTACAGTAGGCAGCATTTTAAAACTGCCTACTGTAAACTGCTTACTGAATATTACTTCACTACTTTCAATTCTTTTCCCAAGTCGGAGCCACCGAGTTTTTCGATGCACCAAAGTACGTAGCGAATGTCTACGTTGATGCAGCGTTTGTATTTCTTATCAAATACAATATCGCCCGACATCGCTTCCCAGTTGCCGTCAAACGCCAACCCAATCAATTCGCCTTTGGCATTTAGGACGGGGCTTCCTGAATTTCCTCCTGTAATGTCGTTGTTGGTAATAAACCCTACGGGTACTTCTCCTTGTGCGTCAGCATATTGGCCGAAATCTTTGTTTTTATACAATTCCAAAAAGTTTTTGGGCAAATCAAACTCATAATCATTGGGTTTGTACTTCTCAATTACGCCGGTAATGTTTGTTTTGTAATTGTAATGTACGCCATCGCGCGGGTCATAATCTTGCACATTTCCGTAGCTGACGCGCAACGTGCTGTTGGCATCCGGGTATTGAACCAACGAAGGATCCATTTCGGTCAATCCTTGGATATAAATACGCGAAAGCTTTTTGTCGGTTTCCTGAAAATCAGCACTGTACTTTGCGTATTTAGTGAGGTAATTCTTACGAAAATCGCTAAAGTATTTCAACGCCCAGTCGTTGGCAAGTACCTCAGGCGAAGGGTTTTCTACAAATTTAGCAAAACGGTCTTTGTTGGTTACCACGCTCGTTAAATACATTTCCTGCGCAAACTTCTTGAATGATTCTTCGGGTGTTCCAGCCGAAAACTTCGTCAAAATCTCCTGAATAATGGCGGGATGCTGTTCTTTGGGAATGTCATTATAAAACGCCAGTAACGTTTGTGCAACAATTTTTTGATCGGAAGGCAAATTGAATGACTTAAAAAACTCATCTGCCGAGCCTTTCATGCGTTCAGCCATTGCCTTTGCTCTTACGGGGTCTTTGAGTTGCTCCTCGGCCATGACCAACGGCAGCGCTAAATTGACGATGTTGGCTCCGATGATGCCTTGATTAAGGTATGTGGAGTGGGTAGCATAAGGCTCATAAGCGGCGTATGCTTTCTGCCATTCCTCAAAAATCCCTTCATACTCGGCTTTGCCTTTGGCCCAAGCGTTAAATTTGGCTTCTATCGCTACCTTTTGATCATACACTTTGAGCCGTTGAAGCTGCTGGGTTTGACCGATAAAATATTTCCAGTAGTTAGCAATGTTAGCATACTCTGACGAAAGGGCCAGTTTGGTGGCCACATCTTTGTCCATTTCCTCTTTCCACGCTTTTAGTCGAATGTCCCGATTTTTAACAATACCTGGGTTCACCTTTTCAATCGCCAGTTTGATACCCATTGATGTTTCGTACCGATTGGTGCGGCCTGGAAAACCAAAAACCATGGTAAAATCTCCTGGCTTGATTCCTTTGAGCGAGACAGGTAGAAATTTCTTAGGTTTATAAGGTACATTTTCTTTCGAGTAGTCCGCGCCTTTGTTGTCTTTGTTGGCATAAATACGAAACACCGAAAAATCCCCCGTGTGGCGCGGCCATTCCCAGTTGTCGGTATCGCCGCCGTATTTACCAATGCTCTGGGGAGGTGTACCCACAAGGCGAATGTCTGAGAATTTCTCAAAAACAAACAAGTAATAGGCGTTTCCTTTGGCAAATTCACGTACAGAGGCGTTGAAAGTTGTGCCGTCCGTGGCTTTTTTGGAAAGCTCATTACCTAATTGATTGACTTTGGCAGCTCTGTCTTTTTCGTTGAGTCCTTTGAGTTCGGGCAAAATCTTATCTGTCACATCTTCCATTCTGACCAAAATATCAATAAACAATCCTTCCACAGGGCGCTCTTCAGCGTTGGATTTGGCCCAGAAGCCATTGTCTAAGATATTGTCGGCGGGGGTGGAAAGCGTGGCAATGGCATCATAACCGCAGTGGTGGTTGGTAAATAAAAGCCCTTTATCAGAGACAATTTCTCCCGTACAAAAACCCCCTCCCATGCGTACAATGGCGTCTTTAAGACTGGCATTATTAATATCGTAGATGTCTTTGGTCGTTAGTTTGAAGCCTTGTTTTTTCATCTGGGCTTCGTTTTTGCCAATCAAAGAAGGCAACCACATTCCTTCGTCGGTTGGGTCGCTTGCATAAGACACGCTTATCCCCAAAACAAAAGATAAGAGTGTGATTTTTAGTCTGTTCATAGAAAAATTTGGAATGATTGAAAAAGAAAAGATATACGGTAAAATTAATGAAAAAGGATTCCCAACAAGATGCCCCCCAGCACAATCACGTAAGGAGGGGTTTTGGTGTATTGTAGTATGCCGAGTGTTCCGATGATAGTAATGATAGCCACGGTATTGGTAACTGTAGGAATAAACATCCGGATTACAGCGGCTGCGGTGAGACCTACACTTGCGGCATTGATGCCTTCGAGGGAGGCCCGTACGCCACGGTATTTTTTGAGACTGTTCCAAAAACGATAAACAAAGAATATTAAAAATGTTCCTGGTAAAAAGATCCCTGCCGTAGCCGCTAGGCTGCCCCAAAGTTGACTTATCAGCCCGCCTTCTGAGCGCATGGATAAAGTCCCGATGTAAGAAGCAATAGAAAAAACGGGCCCAGGAATCACTTGTGCCAAAGCCATACCACTTAAAAACTCTTGTCGGGTCAGGTATTGTTTAAATTCAACAAACTCCGTGTAAAGCATCGGGTTCAATACTTGACCTCCGCCAAAAACAAGACTACCGTTGCGATAAAAGTTTTCAAAAAGGCGAACAGGTAGCGATTGGGTAATTGCTCCGAGGGTTGCCGCAAAAACTAGCACACCAAGCCATAGAATGAAATTGGCCCACTGAATTCGAATGGGATTTTTTTCCATTTTTTCGTGTTTACGAAACCCCAATGAAGTAACAAACCCACCCAAGACAATCACAATGGGGGTCATATAAGGAGATGGAAACAAATAAGCAACAACGGCTGCGGTAATCAAAATGAACCAATGTGTGTTTTTGTGAATGACCTTGGCGCCAATTGTGTACCCACCATACGCCAAAAAACCAATCGCCATGGGTTCCACAAAACGCATGAAAGTAAGCGAAATCTGATTTTGCTGGAGGTAATAAATCCCGAGTGCGGCGAGGGTCATTACCAGTACTGCGGGCAATGACCAAACCAAAACCGTAGCATAAGCTAGATTAGGCCCACCTAATTTAAAACCTAAAGCCGTAATAGTCTGGGTAGAGGTTGGACCTGGTAGTATTTGACAAAGCGCCTGCAATTCAAGCAATTCTTCCTCGGTAAGGTAGCGGCGTTTTTGCACAAACCGTTCCAAAAACATCACTAAATGTACCTGTGGTCCTCCAAAGCAGGTTAACGCTAAAATCAGCACATCTTTCAAAAAGATGAGGTGTCGAATCCGCTTAACGGGCGGGTGAAGGAGTGATTCTGACACGCTGAAGAAGGAATTTTAGGGGTTAACACAAAAATCTGTCGGGTAGTTTTCTGCCTGTTCGAAAACTACCCGACGGGAGAAAAAGCAATTTATGCTTTTTTTAGACCCAATTCAATGAGTCGCTCATTGAGAAATTCTCCGGCCGTCATATCGACGTAGAGTTTTGGATGATTGGCATCGACACAACTCTCCAGGCACGTCAAATTCATGTCGCCTCGAGGGTGCATAAAAAATGGAATAGAATACCGCGAAGTATTCATCTTCTCGCGCGGGGGATTGACAACCCGGTGAATTGTGGATTTGAGGTTATGATTGGTCAAGCGGTCGAGCATATCGCCTACGTTGACGACGATTTGATCAGGGAGTGCCGTGATGGCAATCCACTTGCCATCGCGGCGCAGTACTTCAAGGCCTTCGGCGCTTGCCCCCATGAGCAGGGTAATGAGGTTTATGTCTCCATGCGCCGCCGCCCGAACGGCCCCGTCTGGTACCGTTGCAGGGTCGAGAGGAAAATAATGAAGTGCTCGCAAAATGCTGTCGCCGTTGCGGACTTTATCCTCAAAATAGTTTTCATCCAGACCTAAATATAGCGCAATAGCCCTCAGTAGAGTTTTGCCTGTGTTCTCAAAAGTTTCATATACCTTTAGCGTGTATTCTTTAAACTCGGGGACTTCTTCTGGAAAAATATTATGAGGCATTTCGCCTTCGGGGGTAGGTTGTCCTACGTGATAAAACTCTTTCAAATCGGCTACCTTAAAGCCTTTGGCGGTCTCTTTTCCTTTACCGATGTAGCCTCGTTGACCCGATAATTCCGGAAATTCGTATTTTTTCTTTACGTCGTCGGGTTGTTTGAAAAATTGCTGCACTGAATCATACAGCTTTAGGCGAAGGTCCTCAGAAAGGCCGTGATTTTTGATGCAAACAAAACCAATGTTGTTGAAGGCAGTGCCTAAATCTTGGACAAATTGGAATTTACGGGCAGGGTCTCCACTGGTAAAATCGGAAATATCTAATGACGGAATTTCGTCTAGAAGTGCAGTTTCTGACATAATTTGGAAAGTTGTTGGTGAACAATTCTACGCGACTATTACCCTTGTTTTTATCATTTATGTAAATTAATAAACTGATAAACAGGTATTTAATAGGTGGCGTACACTAAGCGTGGATAAACGCTTAGTGCAAAGTTTAGAAAAACAATCGGTTTATTCAAACATCAAATACAACGTAACGGTATGTGATGTAAGGCGGCGGATGCTACCTGTAGAGTTTGGGTCGTTAGTACGGTATAAATTTATGATTCCGTGGGAAAATCGTAGCTCAGGAGAAAACTTAGTATAGGCCAAGAACTGCTCAAATCCAAACCCATAATCAACGGTCAAGTCGGCACTTTTAGCATTTAAGCGGTCAGAGCCAGGTAATTGACGTTTGCGAACATTGGTTTCAAATCCAAACGTTGCCCCTGCCAGCATATACATGCGCGAATTCATCCGCCGCTGCGATTTATATTTAAACAAGAGCGGAATTTCTATCCACGTAGCTTCACGGAGTTCACGCCGTTTTTTGCCGCTACCGTACTCATATTCTACGGCGCGGTTATAGAGCGATACGGAGGGCGTGGTGCGAATGTCCCAGTGGTCATTGAGATACCCATTCATGACAAAACCAAAACGAAACCCTACGGTAACTGGCGATGTAATGCGGTTTGTTGTGTCTTGGGTTAAAAATGAATCGTCATGGACGAGGCGAAAGCGCGTCACGGGCAGCGCAAATAAAAAGCCATAATGAATCGGCTTGTCATCATAAAATTCCTGATGCTTTCGGAAATAGCCGACGGATTGTGCATCGGCAGTATTAACGAAGCCGCAGCCTATCAATAATCCGAGCACTATTTTTTTCCAATGTAAATCGAACAAATTCCAAACGTGAGTGGTATGCATTTTGTGTTTTTGAAGCCCGCCTGTTCGTAAATTTTCAAAAAGTCATTTCCGTCTGGAAACGCCTGCACCGATTCGGGAAGATAGGTATACGCGGCAGAATCTTTGGAGACCATTCGCCCTACAATCGGTAAAATGTAACGAAAGTAAAAGTTGTATAATTGTTTGAACGGGAAAGTTTTCGGTTTTGAAAATTCCAAAATAACACAAGTACCGCCAGGTTTCATCACTCGACACATGTCAGTGAGGCCATGAAGCAGATTTTCAAAATTTCGAACTCCAAATGAGGCAATTACGGCATCAAAAGAATTACTTTCTAAAGGTAAATTGGCCGAGTCGCCCGTACGGAGATCAATGACATTTTCCATGCCAAGTTTTTTGATTTTCTCACGCCCTACTGAAAGCATACCTTCTGAAATATCAATACCGACAATTTTTTTGGGTTTAAGAGCTAATGCTTCAATGGCAAAGTCGCCAGTACCTGTAGCAATATCCAAAATCGTTTGTGGATTTTCTTTTTTCAGAAGTTTGATGGCACGTTTGCGCCAATAAATATCAATGCCCGCGCTGAGGAGGTGGTTTAAAAAATCATATTTGGGCGAAACATTGTCAAACATCTCCGCTATCTGTTCGCGTTTGCTTGAATCTTTATCTTTGTATGGTACAACCGTCATAATAATTTAAAGTCAAAATAAGAGAGAAAGAAAAAACAACATTCCATTGCAGTTTCTGTAACTAGCCCTTTTCAAAGCGACAAAGTTACGAACCACAAATTGGAAACGCTTTGTAAGACTCAATAGTTTTATGTAAAATTGTTAGTAGACACGATTGGTTAGTGCCTGATAACAAAAAAATGTATATCATCAATTCAAAAACCAATGTTTGAAAAAATAGAAGAGGTTCGGAATTACCTTTTTAAATACCTAGAAACGCGTCTGGATTTGATTAAAACAGAAACACAGGAGCGTCTTGAAAACATTGCCATTCGGCTTATCTATCTAGTGGTGCTGTTGTTATTGGCAGGCCTGACGGGTATTTTTCTGTTTATAATGGTAGCGATTGGTATCAACGAATGGCTCGATAGCCGCTATTTAGGTTTTTTTATTGTCTTCGGGTTGCTAGCGGTAGGTACCGTTTTTTGGGCGGGAGCTGGGCGACAGGTACAACAAGCGGTGCGTCAATTATTGTTTCGGGTGTTTAATCATAAGTAATTTTAAGGACACGCGCGGGATTTCCCCGGACAATGGCAAAGTCGGGAATATGCTTCGTAATAACACTCCCTGCTGCAATCAAGCAGTTTTTGCCAATCGTGATATTGGGAGTAACAATGGTACCAGCCCCGATGAGCGTTCCCTCGCCCACCTGTACATTTCCACAGAGTGTTGCATTGGGGGCAACGTGTACAAAATCACCTAAGTTACAATCATGATCTACCGACGATGAAGTGTTAATAATGACGTGTTTGCCAATACTCACATCGGCTTGCACCACCACATTATGAAATATGACAGAACCTACATTTATCTTTACAGAAGCGTCGACAATGGCTGAAGGATGCTTTACTTTCCCGAATGGATGATGGACAAAACTGGCTATTTTGCGTCGGATTTGATTGTTGCCAATAGCAATGATAAGTAAGCTTTCATTGTCAAAATCAGGGTCGTACTTGCCAATAACAGGAATCGACCCTAACGCTTTTTTTTGTAAATCCTCATCAAAAATGCCAGCAATAGAAATCCCGTCTGCTTGTAAGCAACTGATAATGACCTTAGCGTGACCACTGGCGCCGTATAAAAGCATGGTATTAGTTGTTTCCTTTAAATTTTTCCATTGTGACCGACGTCTCAGAACTGATGCCTTCGCGCTTGAGTACCTTTATCAACGTAAGCCAAAGTATCTTCATATCAAGACCCAAAGATATGTGTTCTGCATACCAAATATCGTACTCGAACTTTTGGGACCACGATATGGTATTGCGTCCGTTGATTTGCGCCCAGCCCGTGATGCCCGGTTTTACTTCATGCCTTCGTTGCTGACGTTCGCTGTAAAGTGGCAAGTATTCGGGCAGTAAAGGTCTTGGCCCAACCAGCGACATATCGCCTTTCAAAACATTGACTAACTGCGGCAATTCATCCAAAGATGTTTTACGTACAAATCGTCCAGCGGGCGTTAAGCGGGCACTGTCGGGTAGTAATTCTCCATTGGCCGCCTGGCGATCGTTCATGGTTTTGAATTTGAGGACATGAAATTTTTTGTTGCGACCGCGATTGACAAACCACAAAGTTGGGCTTTCTGATGCGTTCGAATTTCCGGAGAAGTGCGTTGCTAATTG
Organism: Runella sp.; assembly: GCA_027486105.1. GTDB lineage: Bacteria > Bacteroidota > Bacteroidia > Cytophagales > Spirosomataceae > Runella. The sequence continues at coordinate 12,953 of JAIXPV010000298.1, forward strand.
CTTTTTGCGCTGCAGAATGGCGAGTAATATCCATAAACACTC
>JAIXPV010000623.1 GCA_027486105.1 Runella sp.
AAGGTAAAAAAAAGTTCCTGCTATCAGGCCGCTCCCACACTATTGAAAAAGTCAGGGGAGCGTATCATTTGTTTCGTCACATAATGTTGACAAGAGGTTTATTCTGGATTTACGGGATTTTTGGGGTTAGACTCTTAAATAAGCATGAAACGGACGATTTTTTAGCGCCTTTTCAATTGGTTGAGCACCCCGAAAACCTACTTCACATGCCAGAAGTAGTTGATGCAATAAATACGAAAAAGCGTTATTTTTTACCAACATTGGCTAAAGCCGACCCTGTCATGGTCTGGAAGTTTTCCGCTCGGAAGGGTAAAATCACCCTACTTCCTTATGGCGCAGTCCACCTAAGCAATAAAGTAATATGTACCGATATCAATAATGCAGATTTTTATCGTAACACATTGCATCAAAAAAAGAGAATCCATCTTGTCGTTGACGTACTGATTGTACCATGGAGCCACTATATCGACGGATTTGTTTGGGGAGGATATTATGATTTTTTACTACTGGTGGTTGGGAAACTTTGTCGAATGAAAGAGGTATTACCGCCGTCAACCTTCAACAAGGCAATCATTTCCTATCCCCTGTTTAATACTTCTTATGAGCAGGAGTATTTTGAATTGTTAGGAATTGATTCGCACCGTGTAAAAGACAGTAGACGTTATCGAATTACGCCTGACGAGTGTATTCTTGGAAACAATGGGCATTGGTTTTATCCAAATGCGGCAGATATACATGCCCTTCGTAAATACATTCTGCCTAAGTTTATTGACTCAAGTGAAATATACAATGAAGCGCGGATTTATATAAGTCGTGGGGGGCGGCGTCGAATAAAGAATGAGAATGAATTAATTACCGTCTTAAAGAAGTACGATTTTCAGATTATTGAAGACCGACCACGGACGGTTTTCGAGCAAATAGCCCTTTACCGCAATGCCAAATTTATCATTGGGCCGCACGGTGCTTCATTTTCCAACATCATCTGGTGTCGATCTGGCACACATCTTTTTGAATTATTTTCCAAAACCTACACCCCCGATTATTTTCGGTATTTGGCTGAATTGTTGGGCCTTAAATACACCGCATATTATTATGATCAAGATGTTCCTCTCAAATATTGGGCAGAGGGATTAGAAGATGATTTTACGGTGAATATTGATGAAATTGAACAAATCCTGACGAGCGTACTACACTGATATAGCTTGACACCAATTGTGCAAAGTTATTTCTGGAGCAAAATGAGGCAAATTAAATTAACCGAAAGCCGTCTAAAAATCCTGGCCTATCATATATCGCACAAGTATTCAGAATCCCCTTTGATTCAATTTGCTATCATTATTTTTGAATTCAATGGTCAACATACACCTGCTCCGGCAGCGATGGAAGTCTTCTTGTTTCTTTTTGATAGCAAAAATCGCCTCGATGCAGCTCGACACACCTGGTTGAAGTGCGCATTTTGCTATCAAAAACAAAAATCCCCCGCAAGTGCAGGGGATTTTTGGGAATACATAACCAGCCAGTGAATGAAAAATCAACTATTTAACTGAATAATCGGGCAAAGAAGCCTTTTTTCTTAGGGGGGCTCTTTTTTGTTGTTGAGGCACTCTTTTTAGCAGCAGCCTTTGACTTCTTGGGCTTCACGGTGCGTTTAGCAACTTGTTTTAGCTTCAGACCATTCAAAGAGTCGTACAATACAAGGAACTGATTTTCCAACTTAGGAGGCAGTTCGTTGGTTTTTTTGACTTTGTTTTCTAATGCCTTAAACGCTTTGATGTTGCGGTTAATCACCCTTTTGTACAGGGTATTTAGGGCGGTTTCTTTCTTGATTTCGTTTGAAAGTGCCGTAGGCAACGCCCCTAAACCTTTATGAGATTGTTCGTACTTGTTGATCATCTCCACAAACGAAGTGAGCATATCAGAATCCATCTTGATTCTCTTCTCGTACTTTGCGTTTTCCGCTTTGATGGCCTTCAATTTATCCTTTGCCTTTTCGATGGCCTTCTCAGCTGCTGTTGGGCCTTTTGGCTTTTTCTCGGCCTTGGGCTTGGCCGTTGTTTTGGCTTTGGCCTCTGTTTTTTTGGCGGTAGTGGCCGCAACGGGTTGTTCTTTTTTAGGCCGTGGCTTGGCATTGGCTTTTTGGCTTGCTTTGGCCTTTTTGATTTTGGCATTGGCCTTTGCTTTGCTTTTAGCTTTCTTTCCAGACTTTTTAACTTTAGCGGTCGCTTTTGTGCTTCTACGAGTCACAGAGTTGTATTCAGCCGCCGAGACAGGCGTAAACTCACTGAAATCTAAGAGCGATACAACGCCTCCGTCGAATTCAACCGTGGCTCGATTTTTTTCCAATTGCTTAATCACACCGTAGATAGGCTCATTGGGATTGCGCATCACGTAGGCCCCCACTTTCAAAGTTTTGCCGCGTGGTTTGGCAGTGGCTTTACGGCTGACCTTGGCCGCTTTTACTTTGGCACGGGCTTGCATTCCCTTCTCTTTAATGGCTCGGCCTTTGGCAGTGGCTTTACGCTTGGGTTTCTCGGCTTTTGCAGGTTTAGGGGTTGCCTGTGATTTAGGCTTTGGCGCATTGTCGGCCATTATTTTCTCGTACACTTTACGAAAATTTACCACGTTCTCCATTGATTTAGGGCTATTTTCAATCAAAGAATAGTCCGTGAAACCGGAACTGAATTTTTTGATAAACTCATAAGGGCTCTTCAATGAGTCGGGCACTTGATTGGGGTTTAGGGGAGCAATTGTTTCCTTCACCCATTGGATGTCTTTGTTCATGGTTGTTTGGTACGTTTTATTGGTTGATTTTGATTTTAATTTGGGCTTTTCGGGCTGCGGAAGGATTGGGGATGAGCTGTCCTGAATAGGTTCCCCCTTTGAATTTACCAATGCGTTTTTCTCGAAGCTGAAAAATCCTTTTAGTTCTTTTTTGGATTGAGGGTTTTTATAAGCAATCCCCTGTGAAGCAACTGCTTTGTAATTGTCGGCTTCCATACGCATCGGCATAAACATCATGTATCCCGCGCACATTTCAAATTGAGACACCACAACCAAGGCATTCGTTTCTACGGTTTTATCATCCCTGAAGTAGAAATCGGCACTTTCCAATCCCTGACTTAATAGTGTTTCGGTAATTCTTTTTAGGTACAAAGGATTGTATACCACCACTTCATTTTTATAAGCTACAAACAATACGGGTGGTCGAACGGACTCTAGTTCAGGTATGATGTTGTTGAGGTAGGCGTCTAACTTGACCACATCCACGACATTTCGAATGGCATTGCTCCTCAATGCCTTCATGATGGTTGCGCTAAAGTCAAACATGCTGGCAATGACCTCCTTTCCATTCGGCTTAAAGATGCCGCGATGTTCGGTTTCAGTAACGACGTGCAACACAATTGCCTGATTCGTTGCCGTAATTGAGCCTTCTTGAAAGAACACTCCTTCAAAGGCTTCGTTTATCTTTAAATCTTTAGTGGCCAAAAATGGCTTAAAGAGCTCAAAAATGGATTTATCTATTTTAGTACCTTCTTGGTCGGCTTCTAATTTGCCGATTGACAATCGCGGATTGCCTGGATTGAAGATGAGTTGCTTTGCGTTATTTTGCTGCTGTTTTTTCATAGCTTCATCAATTTTTATTCAGTGAAATAGCCTGTTTAGTCATTTCCTATTGCCTCAATCAGATCAGCAGCATTAACAATTCTAGCTCAATGGCAATCGCTTCCGCCTCTATTTCCATTTCCAATTGTAGGCGTTCAAGGTTAGGTGTTGATTTTCCTTTCGATGGTGAACCCGCATTGACTTTCGGCATTTTAGGGAACGGCTCATAGCCCATGATCACCGATTTAAAATCCTCCATGTTGGGCGTTTTTTCGGGCATCAGCATTGCGGCTTGAGCCGTGTTCACCTGACAGGACAATCCAAAACGAGTGGACATATATTGACAGAACTCTTTCAACTTCCCGGACCGAATATGGGTCGTCATTTTTTCGCCTACCCTGCTGAAATTGTTGTCTTTTACCAGCTCAAGCAATCCCTTATCGGTGTAAATCTCACCTCCCCTCGCTTTTGAGGCAGGAACCATGATTTTATAATTGTTGTCGGGACCGAAAACCGTCATTTTGTCCGTCCCAATCGTTTGACCCATTACCAAGTTTTCAATGATGGGAGCGCATTGGGAGAAAGGAATGATTTTGGCAGTCGTTCTTTTTTCACCCGATTCGGGCGGTGCCATGACCGAATATGGCACCAATAGCCCTTTTTGGGTCGTTCCATCGGCTTTTGTAAAGTCAATGATGCGCGTTCGCTGAAATGACTCCTGTGCCATTGCCTGTAAGAGATTGCCCGTAATGATGTAGGTCAGGATACGGTCAGAGGAAAGCTTTTTCACCCCTTCTTCCCAAAATTTATTCAGGGGTTGGTTGGTGTAGCGATAAAGAGCCCCTGCATTTTTGAGAATATCATTCAGCATAAACAATCCAAATTTGGCAAGGTTATAGCCAACCCTACGCGTGGAGGAGGCTACGGCAAATTCGACGTAAATCTTGCCTAAACTGTATGGGTTTTTGGCCTTTTCATTGAGCTTTATCCCTAAACACACCATCCGCTCTTCTCCGTACATGAATTGACGGCCCGCATAAAAAGCCCCAAATACAGAAGTAACCTCGGCTATCAATGCTTTTTCTTTGGCTTCCCTCAATTCATAATTTGTCTCAAAATCATTGTTGAGTAAATCAAGCTGCGCACTGAGGCTTTCGGCCTTTTCGGGTGTTTTGGCCTTGCTAATTTTCTCACGGAGGCTTTTGGCATCGTCTTCAAAATCCTTTTGCAGTTTTTGCAGACGCTCATCTTTTAAGCGGGTCAAATAATCAAATGCGGCCTTTTTTTGCATTTGACCAGCACTCTGTGGAGTCATTCCCTCGGGTACTCGCTCCTGAATTAATTGCAATACGCGTTCGAGTGTGTAGGGTTTATTGAGATTATTAACCTCATAGAGACCCAACATGGAGCGTTTACCAAACTCGGATTTTGCTTCGGGTTTACCGCCGACCAACAAATCCTCGGTTATCAATTTGGCCTTTAAGTCCAGCACTTCCACTTCCAAATCGTATTCACCCGCATTGATCAATCGCTCTACCTCCTTTTTGTAGGTTTCGGTCAGCTCTTCGTAAAACTGCTGTTGACGGGCGGTAGGAATGATGGCTACCCGGCCCGCCACCTTTTTGGCCAGTTCGCTTACATCATCACCGTTCATCCACTTGCTGAGGTCGCACAAATTGTAGATGGACTGTTTGCCCATTTCGTCCCGCTCTACTTCCACGTATTCGCGTACCACTTTATCCCCAATCTTATTGAGGAAATCACCTGATTGCAGAATATCCTTGCTTGATTTCTGGCTGCTGGTGGTATTGGCAAACAGCGAGCGAAGCTTGTTTTGAAGCATCATCACGGGGCGTTGTTCGGCGGGAATGGCCGATATGATGTAGTCATACACCGGGGGCAATATCTGACCAGTACGGTTGATACGACCCCATTTCTGCACTTCTACGTTTACGTCCAATTCAGCTTGGGCGATGATCATCACACGCTGCTTTACTTTGTGGGCAGGTACGGAAGGCGTTGCTACGGCATGGGCCGACGCGCCGGTGGCCCCTGACTGATTAATCAGCAAAACGTCCACTTCGTTGTTTTGGAATCGACGAAAAGCCGCTGAGGCATCTTCCTTGGCGCGTTTAAACACAACGCCTGTCTTCATGGCGTTAGTGACGGAAGTACGACCGAGCGACATTGGCTTATCAAAGCGAACTTCTTTGTCGCGGCCCGTTACCTCGGCAATGGAATACCCTTGGGACGTAATGATATGCTTAATGACATCAATGGGAGATACCAAAATATCGGTCGATGTTTGGCGGATTACATCCAAAATTCGTCGGTATTCCTGTTGTCCCATCAACGATAGCTCATCCACCTGAAGCTGACGGAATTTCTTTTTCCCCCATCCGTCCGAAATCTGTATTTTTAAAACGCCTTTAAGGGCTTTTTCCAGTACCAATGAAAAGTCGGTTTTGATACGCGTTCCCCCGCTTCGCTCTTCGATACCTCCCTCGGTCAGTTCATCAATGAATGCGCCCATGGTATTGGCGAAGGCAATCACGACTTTTTTGTCCTGCTTTAATCGACGAATCGCGTGGAGGGCCACGGCTTCGGCTTTGGTGGAGAAAAGCAGCTGATTGATCACGTTGAACACTTTGGAGAAATACGGCACATTGTCCACCCCAGCCCCTTTGGTGCCTTGGTTTAAATCAGCTTCGCCCATTTCCTCCTTCATGTCTTCGTTCATGGATTTGACCACCGCTTTTACGTGAGCCATCTGAAATTCGATGATTTGCCGAATAACGCCCGTGATGGTATCGACGGTGTTGCGGTGCTGCACCTGAAGGTTGGGCAAATCCCAAAGTGGAGCCGTTTCATCCAAAGTAATCCAGTTCACGACCGCTCCCGAATTTTCCATCCCGCGCTCTCTGCGCAACATTTGTCCCTCTTTGACCAGAATAGACGATACCCATTCCTGCATGGCGACTCCACCCACTTGAATAGCGGCACTTAACCCTTCTGCGCTGGAGTTTACATCACCAATGGCCGTTTTCATGGCGTACAGGGCCATGTTTTCGGGGCGTTTGGCAAAGGTGCCGGAGAGAAAGACCGTTCCCTCGGATTTTGCTAACAAATCCCGCACAATGATACCCGTCGATGATTCACCGCCAGAAGCGTTATGGGCTTCATCCAGAATGATAATATTCCCTTCGGCAATGCTGACAACGAATTGCGCTTTTTTACCGTAATTGACCTTTTTTACCCCTCCTTCGTAGGTCGTTTTGTTACCGCTGGCTATCTGTGAGTAGGTAAGCATGACCATGTTGTAGCCGTCTGGTATTTGCCGTGAAGCGAATACCTCTTCCTGTTCGCTCTTTTCCGCCGCTTCGTAGAGAATGTTCCCCTCGGCATCTTTGATGGAAGATTTCAGTTCACGACCGTTCACAATGAATGGCACAACGTGGGTACCTTTTTTCAGGTCGTAGGATTTGTTTTCGGTGAAAACGGAAACCTTTTTAACCCCCTTTTCTTTCAAGAATGCTTCGTATCGCTCGGGCACGTTATCGTAGCTATCCTGCTCTTCTTCCGTGAGCTCATCCCATTCCTTTTCGGCAGTTTTATTACGGACCTTTTTGATTTGGCTGCCGTCTTCGCTGCCGATGCCCACCAAGTCGCGGTAAATGTCCGAGAACAGGTTGGGTTTTTCGGTAAAGAAAATCGGCTTCTTGCCGCGAAGAATTGCGTATCGAATGATGGCTGCGGCCTGACGGCCCTTGCCGATACCTGTTTGGTCACCAACGATGATCCCCTGATTTTTGGCTTCGATGTTGTAGATTGCCAGGGCAACGCCATCAATCTGTTCGGCAAAGAGAGCGTTTTCCAATTGCTCCATTGTGGGGTAGGCCAATTTGCGTCTGACGTACTCTTCCACGCTCATA
>JAIXPV010000058.1 GCA_027486105.1 Runella sp.
GGACTGGGCAGTCCGGTTTTATTGTATTTGGCGGCGGCTGGCATCGGTACGCTCGGCATCGTTGACGGCGACCGGGTCGATGAAAGCAACCTTCAGCGGCAAATTTTGTACGGAACAGAATCAATCGGCAAGGCAAAAGTAGAAGAAACCGCCAAACGTTTACAATCACTTAACCCTTTCTGTGTCATTGAGCCTTATTTTGAGCAGCTTACATCTAAAAATGCGCTTGCTATTTTAGAAAAATACGACCTCATTATTGACGGTTCAGATAATTTTCCGACGCGCTATCTGGTCAATGATGCTTGCGTTCTGTTAAACAAACCGCTTATTTATGGGGCTATTTATCGTTTTGAGGGGCAAGTTGCCCTATTCAACTACCAAAATAGCCCTAACTACCGCGATTTATTTCCTACGCCACCACCACCCGAACTCGCGCCCAACTGCGCTGAAGCGGGGGTATTGGGTGTTTTGCCAGGCATCATCGGGAGTTTACAGGCCAATGAAGCGATTAAACTCTTGGCGGGTATTGGCGAGCCGTTGGTGGGGAAACTGTTTGTCATGGATGCCCTTACCTTAACGACCAGAATTATAAAAATACCCCGCTTGCCCGCGCGTTTTATAATTGACAAATTGATTGATTACGACGAATTTTGCGGCATAAAAACCCCAGATTGGGAAACGGAAGTTACACCAGAGCAGCTGGCTGAAATGCTGAAAAATAACCTTGATTTTCAGTTGATAGATGTGCGTGAAACCAACGAATACGCCGTTGATAACCTTGGCGGGGTGCTGATGCCTCTGTCGGCGTTGGCAGATTTTACGGCTCAAATAAGTCGCGAAAAAATGGTTGTTATTCACTGTCAAAGCGGAGTGCGTAGCCAAAAAGCCATTCAGCAACTGCGTGAGCAGTACGGTTTTAAGAATCTGAAAAACCTAAAAGGCGGACTGGCAGCATTTCGGAAAATGCACTAGTAAAATGAGTATCGAACGTATTCTCACCTCCGACGGCTCGCATACATTATGGAACCAAACGCTTAATGCATATTACCATTCGGTCAACGGAGCCTTGCAGGAATCGCAGTCAATTTATATTAATTTGGGCCTCAAAGAAGCCATCCGCCGTTATCGGTTAAGCCCAATTTCGGCCTCTCTGGCTGTTTTTGAAATGGGTTTTGGTACGGGCCTAAATGCGTTGCTCACGTGGCTGGAGGCCGACACGGCGCAGGTACCCGTTTATTACGTTACCATTGAGGCACATCCGTTAGCAGAAGAGCAGGTCGCTGGATTGAATTACGACGGGCTATTGGAAACCCATCGGTTGGGGCAACTTCACAGCGCGCACTGGGAACAGCCTGTTCAGCTCTCATCGTATTTTACGCTTGAAAAACGCCACACAAAACTTCAGGATTTCGAAACTGCGCTTCAATTTGACGCTATTTATTACGATGCGTTTGCCCCATCGGCCCAGCCAGAACTTTGGGAGTTGGAGGTTTTTGAGCAATTGGCTTCGCTGCTAAAACCAAACGGAAACCTAACTACCTATTGTTCAAAAAGCTACGTTCAGCGTAACCTCCGTACGGCGGGTTTTACCGTTGAAAAACACCCTGGGCCCAAATGGAAACGAGAAGTATTGCGGGCTATTTTATAAACTCATACCGCCGTCTACAAATAGGTTTTGCCCCGTTATGTAGCGCCCCGCGTTTGAGCATAAAAATACCGCCATGCCTGCACAATCCTCGGGTTGGCCTATGCCACCTTCGGGTGTAGTCATACGTTGGGCAATTCGCTTTTCCATTTTAGGCACGGGCTCTTGGATGCGGGGTGTATCAATGATACCCGGTGCTAAGTTGTTGACGGTAATACCCTTATCGGCCAATTGAAGGGCTACATTTTTTACTAAATTAAAAACAGCAGACTTAGTAGCGGCATACACAATCATGGCGGGATGTGGTTTGACCTGTTGCACGCTTCCAATGGTCAGAATTCGCCCCCAACCTTTTTGAATCATGGCGGGTGCAAACTGTTGAATCAACAAAAGAGTAGATTTAAAATTTGCATTGACCTGTAAGTCAAACTCATTTTCGGTTACTTCTTGCCAATCTTTAGCTACTTGGACTGACGCATTGATGACCAAAATATCAACAGTATCGGTTATTTTTGAAACGCTTTGGAAAAATTTTTTGACTCCGTCGCGCTTTGAAAAATCGGCCTTCACAATCGGTATGTTACCTTTGGGTTGCTTCATTTGTTTGACTACCTGTTCGGCCTCCTTTCTTTCTCGGCGATAGTGGACGATTACGTTGGCACCGTATTCAGCAAGCGCAATAGCGATGGCTTTGCCAATTCCCTGACTTGAGCCAGTTACGACGGCGGTTTTTCCAGATAAGTTAAGTCGTTCAGAAAGCATAGTATTTGGTCCCATTTTGTTTAATTCGTAAAAATGGAAGCATGAGAAAAAATGAGGCCAATAGCCTCTGAGTGAGGGTTGTGTAATTGTTTCAGCAAAATTGGGGCATATTATGCTCAATGCTTACTTAGGGTGTATGGTACAGGCACAAAGCGGCAATTCTAGTAGGTGAGAGAGTGGTAATAGAAAAACGGTAAAGATGGCCGAAAATTAGGGGAAATCAAGCGTACTAAATCGCAAGTTAGTTGGGGGCAAAAAAAACGACAATTAACAAAAATCCCTGCCACTCGAAGTAGCAGGGATTTTTTGATTTTGGATAAGCCCTAAATTACCGCGTTTTTACGTATTCATCCCAGTTGATTTCAGCCTGCGGGCGGGCTAGTTGTCTGAAAATCGTACCACGGTCGATACTTACATCTACGTTTGCGGCATTGAGGCGATTGTAGCGACGCAAATCTACCCAACGGTGTCCCCAAGGCTCAGCCCAAAGTGAATAACGACGTTGGAACAAGATTTCATCAATGAGCGCTTCTTTGGTGGTAGCGCCCGCGTAGTTGCCAATACCCGCAGCAGTTCGAATACGATTGATGGCCGCCACTGCTTCGGTAGTTCTGTTAAGTTGGGCGTTGGCCTCCGCAGCAATCAGGACCAACTCTTCATTGCGGAAAAACTTCACCTCAGAAGTATTGAGGGCAAAACGATTGTCTTGGTATAAACCCGCCAGAGGTGTTCCATCTGACGTAACGGATACAGGGGCCGTACGGCGGAAGAACTTCGCACGTACGCGGGCATCTCCCGCAATGGTATCACGTAATACCGACGGGTGCACCACCATCATGGTGCTTACGTTGGCATTTTTGACAAAAAACAACGGGTTAAACGTATCTGGTGGCGCCCCGAAAGTATGGGCAGGGCCAGCCTCTAAACTTCCAGTTGCACTATAAAATGAGGCGGCTACTGCATCCAGCCCGCCTTGCCAGTCCTGACGATATACCGCCAAGCGCGCCGCAATGGCACGGTTCAATTGGCGCAATGAGGCAATCGTTCCAAAGCCATTTCCTGTAAAACCAGAAGTCAAACGTAAAGGGAAATTTCCTGTACCAGCACCGCCCAGTTCGGTATTGCCTTCGTCCAAGATGCGTTTGATTTGGGTAAGAGACTCGGCAAGAGGTAAGAAAGGCCCTGGATTTTGAATATCTTTGACGTCAATTCGAATTCCATTTTCGTATTGCCCCATTGCCACAATCAGGTATTGGTACGCCATGAGGGTTTTGGCAAAGCCCGAAACCGCATTTTTCTCTTCGGTTGTAAAGGTGTTGGTATTATTAACGGCATCAATTACCGTCAGGGCCTGACGAATGGCAAAATAAGGTTGCTGATACGTATTCAAATAACCAAACATGTTGGCTGTTGCCTGACGCCCATTCATGCCGAGCCAATCGGTTTGCCAACGAGGGTCAGAGGCGTTTAAGTACCAAAGCTCACGCCCCATTGTGCCGTAGAGCATTGTCACGGTAAAGAGATAATCACGGTGGCGTGATTCTAGCCCTGTCACCAAGTTTTGTACTTGGGTACGAGACGCATTTTGGCTCACACTCCCCAGCGAAGGGTTGTTGGGGTCGTTGGGAGTATCAAGGCTGAAAAAGTTACAAGAACTCATCATCAACAACAGCCCTGCAAAAATCGGAGTATATAAGTGTATTTTTTTCATGTCCGTAAATCATTAAAATTCAACAACTAAATGACCAAAAAAGCGACGCTGTGTAGGATAAGGAGCAATATCTACCCCCGATGCTACGGCTTGTAACCCAAACGTAGACGTTTCGGGGTCATAGCCACGGTATTTGCTGAATGTCAATGGGTTTTGGCAAGAGAAGCCTACGCGCACCCGCGATATTTTGTTGTTAGACCACTTATTCAATGAAGTAGTGGGAACAGTGTAGTACAAGGCCGCCTCGCGCAAACGAAGATAGGTAGCATCTTGAACCCAGCGGTCGGCACCGTTGTGAGGAGCTAAGCCCCGCTGACGGCCATTAGGTACGCCGTCGCCGTTATCGTCCTCGTCCCAGTCAGGAGAGGTTCCGCCGCCATCCCACAAAAACTCGGTCAGGTTAATGTTATCCCCACCTTTTTTCCAGTGCCAAAGCATGTTGAAATCAAAGTTTTTGAAGAAGTTGATTTCATTGCTCCACGACATCTGGAAATCTGGCTGGTTATTTCCTAAAATATACGCTCCTGTGCGCACACCCTCGGCAGCAGGGGTATCATTGGCATCACGGGCTGGGCGTGTACCGACGATGGTCGTCGGCGAAAAGCCCTCTTGGTACAGGAAGGTCCCTAAAGTTACCCCAAAAGCGCCTGAGTTGTAGGCAGGAATTCCCAACTTGGTGAGTAGAATGTCGTTTTTCCACCACAATACCCGCGAACTCCAACGAAACTTTTCTTTTTGGGCAATGGTTCCTCCGAGCGAAAGCTCTACGCCACGGTTTTGGAGTTGGGCTAAGTTGGTAGGTATGGTACTGATACCCACGGCAGGAGAAAGTTGCAAATTCTGGATATTGCTACGGGTTTGCTTATCGTAGTAAGTAGCTTCCAGTTGGATGCGATTATTAAACAACCCTAAATCCAATCCAAACTCCAACTCACCTGCGCGCTCAGGTTCGATGGCAGCATTTCCTGCTGCAGTAGTCACAACTGAGCCAAGCAATCCGCCAATATTGGCCGAGTTGAGTGGTGTAAATGTGGTTCCAAAAGCTGGCACCCCAGCGGTTTGTCCATAGGCAACACGTGGCTTGATTTGCGAGAAAACAGAAGACAAGCTCGACGAGCGAACGAAGTCAAAGTTGGCAATGTTGATAGCCAAAGATGCTTTGGGGAAAGCCCAAAACTTGTCGGCATCGCCAATGAGGGTTGATTTATCCCAACGTACGCCCGCCGTAGCGATGATTTTATCATCCCAGTTGGCTTCTTGCTGAACAAACGCCCCTACGTCGGTAATGGTCTGAAAACGTTGGTCAAAAATCTCTTGTACTGTTCCTTGACGCAAGTTGGTTTGACCTCCTGCCAATCCACGTGAGCGGTTGAGCAAGCGGTCTTCTCGGAAGTTAAGCCGCACCGCACCTGCCTGCGACGTAAGATTAACTTTCCCAATGTTCCAGTTGTAAACCAGCGCCGTTTGGAAGTTAGTGTTTACGTTTTCGGTTTTCCCCCAAATTACATCACCTGGGTTTCCTTGGGCGCGTTGAAACTGCAAATCTTCGGGAAGGTAAACAAACGTTGTTCCTTGGGTATAATCCAATCCTCCTTGTCCTACCAATTTCAGCAGTGATTTTTCTGATTTGTAAAGATTCGCCGTCAAGTTAAACGACTGAATAAAACGGTTAACGTTGGTATTGTTGATACCGCGGTCGGTTACGGCTATGGGGTTTTCGGAGAAGTAAGGGTTGTCGGGGTAGCGGCCGCTTTCATCGGGAAAAAGATTATAATAATTGGGGACGTAAGCGATGTTGTACCCAATACTCGCTCCTGAGTTATTTTGGTTTCCCGTAAAACCACGGTCGGAGTTGGTATTGATGTAATTTGACCCTACGGATAAGGTAATATCGTTGGTGAGTTTGTGGTCGATATTGGCACGGAGCGAATAGCGTTTAAAGCCAGTACGGCGGACAATCCCTTTTTCGTCGGTCAAGGCTCCCGAAATGAAAAACTTGGTTTTGTCATTGCCGCCCGAAATTCCCAAACGAGTGTTGGAAAGTGGTGCAGTGTTTCCGTAAAAATACTTTTCATAATCCCAAGTTTGGCCATTGGCCGCGCGAAAACGCTCTAATTCTATTGGGCGACGAGCGGCGGCAAAAAATGTATTGATTTTGGCCTCCGTCCAGTTGTCTACCCCAAACAAGCGTTGTGGAGTAGCAAATCCGTAGTCTTGGGCAAAAGATACTTTTGTTTTGCCCGCACTACCGCGTTTGGTTGTAATGATGATTACCCCCGCATTGGCACGAGTACCGTAGATAGCCGCTGCCGATGGGCCTTTGAGTACTTCTACGGTTTCGATGTCGTTGGGGTTTAAGTCAGAAATACGGTTAGAGGCATCGTCTTGAGTTTCAGCCCCAGCCCCTGTTACCGAGGCCCGGCCCGAACGGTTAACTCCATTATTGGCGTAGACTCCGTCAATAATGTAAAGGGGTTGAGACGCGCCTACCAACGATGAAATACCCCGCAACTGAATCGAAACCCCGCCTCCTGGAGCGCCACCGTTGGTGTTCATGTTGACGCCTGGCAGTTTTCCATAAAATGCGTTGTCCACGGTTTGAATTTGGGTGGTTCCCATAAGTTCTTTGGCCGAAAGAGTCCCTACGGCGTTGGCCAAGTTAGAACGCTTGATGCTTGAGGCCAAACCTGTTACAACGACTTCCTGAAGGTTTGAAACATCCTCGACAAGCATTACATTAATGGTGCTGTTGTTGCCAACACTCACCTCTTTTGATTGAAAACCAATAGAAGAAAACACCAACGTAGCGTTGTTCTGACGTAGTGTGATGGAATAGGTTCCATCTGCCCCGCTGGTGGTGCCTATTGTTGTGCCTTTTACAACGATATTTGTCCCGGGGATAGGGGAGCCCTCGGCGGATTTGACCGTTCCGCTGACTTGGTTTTGGGCAAAGGCAATTGCGGTTAGTAGCCACATCCCCGCAGCAAAAATCAGCCTTGCCATTGAAAAATAGGTAGATTTTAACATGAATTTGGTGATTTAGTTTATATTGAAATGGTTCCGTCAACTCAAAAACAAAAGCGGACGCTTTAATGTTTTGAAACTAAGATGGCTATAAGCCAGAGAAGATTTTTACGCTGTTGCTAGAGAGTTGTTGATGGCAATAATATTGAAATAATTCTATTCTTGAAAAAAATATCCTTAAAAATTGCGGCTACGTAGGGATAAAATAAAACAAAAAAGAGGCTGCCTCTTTTGAGACAGCCTTACTTAAAATCCATTCTTGAAATTACAAACTCTTCTTTTGAAATTATAAACTCTTCAAATAAGCGATGCTTTTAGGCACTTGCTCGTACCAAGTGGGACTCTCGTCTTCGATGAAATAATGCTTGATGCCGATTTTTTTGGCTTCTTTACGCCGTTGTTGGTCATAAAACCAACAACTACCTCTAAAACATCAATAACGGCAGAAAGGCTTCGCCCACATATTCTATTTTTGGGAATTAGGAATGGTAGCAAATCGTATCTTTGATAAAATTTTGGGCACAAAAAGATTCTCAATAACGCATTTTACGAACTAAAAAGCTATACTTGTTTTTGGCTTTTAATCCATTGACTGACTTTGACTACCCAAGCGTATTTTGAAGATATTCAGACGCATATCCTGCGGGAACTGCGTCAAACCAAACACTCCATTCGACTGGCGGTAGCGTGGTTTACCGACCCATCCCTTTTTGAAGTTCTTTGCCAAAAGGCAGCTCTCGGTGTTTCGGTTGAGTTATTATTAGCCAATCATTCCATCAATCACCAATCCAATCTGCCCTGTAAAAAA
>JAIXPV010000299.1 GCA_027486105.1 Runella sp.
AAAACACCCCCATTATGTACGATGGTCATGGGGACTTGGCCCGTCAAACCCACGTGTTTGTTCGCGGAAATTGGACCGTAAAAGGGGATAAAGTTCAGCCAGATGTACCAGGTATTTTTAAATCAACGGGCGCAAAAAATGGTAAGTGGCAAACAAAATCAATCAACCGGTTGGATTTAGCGCGGTGGATGACTTCACGTGACCACCCGCTCACGGCCCGTGTAGCCGTAAATCGTTTGTGGGAACAATTGTTTGGAATAGGTATCGTAGAAACGGTAGAGGACTTTGGCTCTCAGGGTATTCCACCCACCCACCAAGCGTTGCTTGATTGGCTTTCGGTAGAACTTATGGAAACGCAGCAGTGGAGTATTAAGAAGGCGTTAAAACAAATTGTGCTTTCGGCCACCTATCGTCAAAGCTCGGCGGTAACACCCGAAAAGTTAGAAAAAGACCCCTATAACAAATGGCTGTCGCGCGGGGCGCGGGTCCGTCTTACAGCTGAGCAAGTACGCGACCAAATGCTGGCCGTCAGTGGATTGTTGTCCCGAAAAATGTACGGAAAAAGCGTAATGCCTTTGCAGCCCGATAATATCTGGCTGTCGCCCTACGACGGGGCCAAGTGGCAACTCAGCGCGGGTGAAGATCGCTACCGCCGTGCGTTGTATATTTATTGGAAACGTACCGCACCGTATCCTTCTATGGTGACTTTCGATGCGCCGAGCCGGGAGTTTTGTCAAGTGCGCCGCTTGCGTACCAATACGCCCTTGCAAGCCTTGGTGACCCTCAATGACCCCGTGTATCTGGAAGTGGCGCATTGCTTTTCTGAGACGATTGCGGCGCAATATTCCCAGCCCCAGCAGCAGATTCGAGAGGCTTATCGCCGCCTGACGTACCGTACTATTTCGCCCAAACGCTTACAGGTTTTGACGAAGTTGTATCAAAAATCACTTGCTGAATACCGTAAGAACCCAGAAGGGGCAAAGAAACTGCTAGCCAACGAACCTAACGCAAGACCAGAACTCGCCGCCCTGACCGTAACCACCAACGCCATGCTCAATTTGGATGAGGTAGTGACAAAAGAATAGGCGATAAAAAGAAACATGAGCTACGAAATCGGTGTAAATCACCTTCTTACCTCATGTTTCGTGCTTCTTATTTCAGTCCTCAAGGTATTCCTTATAAAATTTTAGTATACTTGAAGGATAAACGATTCCGAAACAGATGAAAATAAACTTCTACGGTGCAGCCCGCCGTGTAACGGGTACTAAGCACTTGATTACGACCGAACAGGGAACAAAAATTTTGCTTGATTGTGGGCTTTTTCAGGGTATCAATACCCAAGACCTCAATCAAAACCTTGGTTTTAGCGCCAAAGATATTGATGTTGTCATTCTTTCTCATGCTCACATTGACCATGCTGGGTTGCTGCCTCGTTTGGTCCGTCAGGGATACCGTGGCCCTATTTACTGCACTCCGCCTACGGCCGACTTGTGCAATATTATGCTGCTCGATAGTGCGTTTATTCAACAAAAAGACCTCGAACGTATCAATGAGCGCCGCCGTCGTAAAGGAGATGCTGTACTGGAGCTGCTGTACGACGAAAACGATGTACGCCAAACGCTTGAATTATTTATTACCGTGGGATACCACGAAGATTTTTGGCTCAATCGGGACGAAGTAAAAGTCCGATTTACCGACACAGGCCACATCTTAGGCAGTGCGGCAGTACATTTGACAATTAAAGAGCAAGGTGTAGAAAAGCAGGTAACTTTTTCGGGCGATGTGGGTCGCCCCAATGATAAAATTTTGCGAAGCCCCGAGCCTTTTCCACAGGCACAGGTGATTATTTGCGAATCCACCTACGGCAACCGGGTCCACGAGCCTGAACCCGACATGAAGGCGCATTTGCTGCGCATTGTGCGCGATACCTGCGTAACGCGTGGGGGCAAACTTATCATTCCAGCTTTTGCCGTCGACCGTACGCAGGAATTGATTTATGCGCTTGACCAACTTGAAAATGAAGGATTGCTGCCGCGGCTTAAAGTGTTTATTGATAGTCCGTTGGCCATAAAAGCGACCTCTATCATGCGAAAGCACGACGACTATTTTAATCCCGATATTGTAGAATACATCGAAAAAGACGGCGATGCGTTCAATTTTCCTAATTTATACTACATATCGGATGTGGAACAATCCAAGGCCATTAACAACCTTAAAGAACCTTGCGTGATTATCTCAGCCTCGGGCATGGCCGAAGCGGGACGTATCAAACACCACATTAAAAATAACATTCTTGACCCCGACAGCACTATTTTGCTAGTAGGTTATTGCTCGCCCGATAGTCTCGGTGCCGCGCTCAAACGCGGCCAACCAGAGGTGAAAATATTTGGAGAAACCTACCCAGTACGGGCGCGGGTGGAGGTAATGGATTCATTCTCAGCCCATGCTGACTATAGCGAACTCATTCAGTTCTTGAAATGCCAAGACCCCACACAAGTAAAATCGCTATTTTTGGTTCATGGCGAATACGAAAATCAAGTAGTATTCAAGGAACGACTCGAAGCCGAAGGATTCCGAAATGTTGAAATTCCCGCGCAGGGTGAAGGTTTCTTTCTTTAAATAACCGTAGGGACAGGCCCGCACTGGCGGCCGCTCGGGTCTGCCAAGCCTTATACCGGGCAGATGCCGAGGCCTGCCCCTACGATGCTTGTAGGTTTTAATAAAAAACACTCCTTGAAAGTTGCGAAAATGAGGAAGGAACGCTTACTTTGCAACATCAAAACAACCGGCGAAGTGGTGGAATTGGTAGACACGCACGTTTCAGGTGCGTGTGCCTCACGGCATGCGAGTTCGAGTCTCGCCTTCGTCACGAGAAACTCTGCATTTGCAGAGTTTTTTTGTTTTTAGACAAAGTGCTAGCTAGTTCACCGTCGTCAATCAAAAAAATCTCTCTGCAAAGGCTACTATAAGCTCTTACAGAGAGATTTTTGTTTTTAGGTGTTACTGCTGAATATAAGTTGAGCCGCTATTGTAAAATCGTAAATCAATGAGGTCTGGTGGGAGAGGTTGAGTGTTCCAATGGCGGTGAATACTCAGCGCCGCGCCCAACGACGTGGCTTGCGCTACCGACGCCGCAAATATCTCCATTTCGGGGAATGCACCCGCGAGCAAATTCATGTAAATAGGGTTTTTACCAAATCCTCCGTCCACAAAAATGCGCTTCACGTTTGAGCCCGTCAAGACTAATCCCGTCGAGATAATTTGTTGATTGACAATGTCCAATACCAGTTGGTGATACGCTTTTTCGTAGGAATCGTACCCCGCTAGGTCGCGTTGTCCGAAAAGACCTTCGGTCATGGGGGGCTTCGAAAGGCGCTCAAAATCAATACCGTCGGTTTTTTTCTCAGCTTTCAATTCACTGATAATGCGCGCATCAAACGCAACGGCTTTGTAATAATTAGCTTCTTTTTGGAAATGTTCGGCCAACCGTTTGGTTTGTTGTTCATGTTCGTAGCCAGCAAACAACCGCGACGCTTTGACGGGATTGCCGTTGTATTGCATATAACAAAGGCAATCGTATTGAAGCTCTTCGTCGGTCAGGGGCGTATGATTAAACGGATTAAGACTTATACACCAAGTACCCGTAGAGATTAAGACAAAAGGCTCATGAAAACTAACCAGATACGGAATCAGCGCCGACGAACTGTCGTGCAGGCCAATACCCACGAGTCGCTCTTGTCCGTTAATAGATTTGGTGACTACTTTGTCGCCAGGCTCAATCGGGGCTAATTTTTCTAGAATACCTTCTTGCGCTACCCAAGCGTGGTAGGTGTTTTGATCAAAATCCCAGAGGTTGGTATGACACCCAATGCTCGTGATATCAGAAACGAATAGGTTTGTTACCAACGAACTTACATACTGAGGCAAATGCAGCGAATACTTGATTTTGGCAAACAATTCAGGTTTTTCGTATTTCAGTCGATAAATAATCATCGCTGAATTAAGGCTTCCCAAAATAGGTGAAGCCGTTTTGCGGGTGAATTCCTGCTCGCCACCGTAGGCGCTGTAGAATTGCTTTTGGAGCGTTTCAGGGTAAGGTTTGAGGTAATTATACAAGGGGGCCACTGGTGCGCCCTTTTCGTCTACGTGGACCAAACTAGCCCCGTAGGTCGAAAAATTGATGGCTTTGACATCGTATTCTTCTAACGCAAATACTTCTTGTAGCGAGTCGCTAACCCAAGAGGTGAGGAGTGCTACGTTCTCACACGGGTCGCCGTCTTCGTCGGTAGTTTCGGGAAATTGCCCCGATTTTTCGAGAACAATTTTATAGTTTTCGTCGAAAAGGAAAAGCTTTTTGTTGGTTTTGCCGATGTCTAATACGGCACAAACGGGAATTTTCATATTACAAACCGGTCGCTACTGTTTTGAGCCCTCTTTCGGCGATGAGGTTTTCGCGTACTTTTTGGCTGCGGTACAATTCCAAAGGATTCAAGGCTCCACCCGCCCGCAAACGTGCTTCGGCGACCAAG
>JAIXPV010000245.1 GCA_027486105.1 Runella sp.
AAAAAAAAAAAAAAATCATGAAAGATGGAGTTGAAATTCGCTTTTGAGCTGCGGGTAGAAGTGGCAGAAATACAGGTGTTGGGAGATACACCAAAGGGAAATCGTCGGATGATACCTATCAAAGGAGGGACGTTTGAAGGGACAAAAATAAAGGGGACGATTCAGGCTGGAGGCTACGATTGGCAGTTGATTCGGACCGATGAAGTTGCCGAAGTAGACGCACGTTATGTGCTAAAAACCGACGATGAAGCATTGATAACGATTGTCAACCAAGGTCTTAGGCGTGGCCCTGCATCAGTAATGAAACGACTCGCGGCGGGGGAAGAGGTATTGCCGTCGCAGTATTATTTTCGTTCTATTCCCGTTTTTGAAACCGCCGACCCCCGCTACGCATGGCTCACGCAGTCGGTTTTTGTGGCAACGGGTGTGCGAAAACCCGATAAAGTGTTGATTCAGGTGTATGAGGTTTTATAGAAAATTTTAGAGATAGGTAAGTCATTATAAGGCTAGCTTTAAAGGTTTAACAAAACGCTTTAATCATGGGTTGAGGCATTTATACTAACTTGTATTCCGGAAGTTTTAATATCAGCAACAATGAAAATTCAGGAGAAAACATTTTTGATTACGGGGGGCGCTTCGGGTTTGGGAGCGGCTACGGCCAAAATGATTGTTGGAGACGGAGGTAACGTGGTTTTGGCCGATGTAAACACCACGGTGGGCGAACAGACAGAAGCAGAGTTGGGCGAAAACGCGCTGTTTGTACATACCGATGTGACGAACCCCGAAAGCGTCCAAAATGCCATTGATACTGCGATTGATGCTTTTGGCGGACTAGATGGCGTTATCAATTGCGCAGGAATCGGCCCCGCCGAGCGGGTTGTGGGTAAAAACGGTCCTCATTCTCTGGAGCGTTTTACCAACGTCATCTCCATCAATCTCATCGGTACTTTTAACGTGATACGTTTGGCGGCGGAGGTAATACAGCACAATGAACCCGAAGAAAGTGGCGAGCGAGGAATTATCATTAATACGGCATCGGTGGCGGCTTTTGACGGCCAAATCGGGCAGGCGGCTTATTCGGCCTCGAAAGGTGGAATTGTGGCTATGACGCTACCCATCGCGCGTGAGTTTGCAAAGTTGGGGATTCGGGTAATGACCATCGCACCAGGTATTTTTGAAACGCCTCTGCTGATGGGAATGCCTGATGAGGTAAAAGCGTCGTTGGGGCAGCAGGTTCCGTTTCCGCCTCGGCTTGGTAAGCCGTATGAATATGCGGCACTCGCCAAGCATATTATTGAAAATCAGATGCTTAATGGGGAAGTTATTCGCTTGGATGGAGCGATAAGAATGGCGGCAAAATAATACGGAAAGGGTGAACAAATTTAGGGGTATGTCTAATAGTATTCAAAAAAGCGGCTCTTTTGTAGAAATAGACGCTTTTTAGTAGTTTTGACGCTCCCTAACCTGTTATTGTTACCCCATGAGACATTCGTTAATTACTGTATTGCTTTTAGTGTTATTGATTCCTGCCCTATTTGCCCAAAAAAAACGGAGAGTTACCAAAAAAGCCAAACCTGTTCCAACCATTATTTCCACCCAAACGGTTTTTCCCTTAAAAATCAGCCGCGATGGGCGTTACCTGACAAATCGTAACGGTCAGGCTTTCTTAATGAACGCCGATGCGGGCTGGACATTATTCCATAAACTGAAATTAGAAGAAGCACGTTTTTATTTGGAACACCGTTATTCTAAGCACTTTAATGCTATTTTTGTACAGTTATTACCCCCCGAGGCCAACCAGACCAATGCTTATGGAGAAGCTCCATTTCTAAAAAAAGGGGATTTTGCGACACCAAATGAAAAATACTTTGCATACGTTGATGACATCATAAAAATGGCGGCCCGAATGCAGTTGTTGGTGGCGATTGTGCCTGCTTGGCTGGGCTGTTGCGGCACAAACTGGTTTGAGGTACAGACCACCAACGGAGTCGATAAATGTCGCGATTTTGGTCGGTACCTTGGGCGGCGATTTGGCACACATTCTAATATTCTCTGGATTATGGGCGGCGACCGTGATCCGCTACGCGAGGAGGGAGTACAACGAGCCATGGCCGAGGGTATCAAAGAAACCGCGCCTAACCAGTTGATGGCTTACCACGCAGCAAGTTCTCATTCAAGCACGGATGTATTCCCTGCCGAAAAGTGGCTGGATTTCAGTATGGTATATACGTATTTTCGGGGAAAGCAAGGGGTCTGGACTTCGGATATGCCACATGTATACGAGGTGGCCTTGAAAGAAACCCAAAAATCACCAAGAAAAGCGTTTATCTTGGGGGAGTCGCAGTACGAAGATGAAAATGTTGGCAATGCACTGATGATACGTCGGCAAGCTTATTGGTCACTTTTAAGTGGAGGAAGCGGCCAATGTTATGGAAGTTCGGTGTGGGCTTTTGGAGAAGACTGGCGCCAAAAACTTGACCTACCTGGCGTAGCCCAGATGAATTTATTTCAAAAAATAATGAATGGATTGCCTTGGTACCTTTTTCGACCCGATACTACTTCTGAGCTATTGGTAGAAGGCCGCGGCACGTACGGCAGTGATGATTATGGGGTAGTATCGATACTGCCAAATAACCGAATGGCCATGATTTATCTGCCTTCTAGTAGAACAATTAAAGTGAACGTAGAAAAAATTAACGGAAGCAATATCAGGGCGTTATGGATAAGTCCGCGCACCAATAATCGGTTTATTGGTGGGTATTTTAAACCCCAGGGCGTTCGGGAACTTATTCCTCCAACACTCGACGAAGATTGGCTGTTGTTATTGGGCAATGTGGGGAGAAAGTGAATACTTCCGAAATTTCATGGTTCAAGACCGAATAAAAGATTGGCTGTTGTTATTGGGCAATGTGGGGAGAAAGTAGTAAACAGTGCATAAATATATCCTCAAAGGCTCAACAAATGAACAGTTTTATGATGATTAGACCTATTTCTGGAACGATTTTTGATTATTTTTACAGCATTGTTACTCCATAAATTCATTTCTCAACTCTTCATGATGGCCAAACATTTCGGATGGTGGTGGTGTGTTCTAGCTTCCTTTGGCTCTAGTCAGGCGCAGGAAGTTCAGTGGGCCAGCAAGTTAGTGGGATTTTCATCCGAATTTCGTAAAGAAACTTACGGGCAAGAGTACCGGGCCGTCCAAGCTTTGGGAGCGCCCAATACCATCCCTCCCTTCGGAGAAAGTGCTTGTGCGTGGTCGCCTTACAACGCTGATTCCAACGTAGAAGAGTGGATCAAGGTTGCTTTTGATAAACCACAAAAAGCGCGCCAAATACTTATTGTCGAAAATTTCAACCAAGGCTGTATTACGCAGGTATATGCGTATGATGAGGCAGGAAAGGAGATTTCGGTGTGGACCAACTCGGGTACCGCGACCGCTGAATTGGGGCGGGTGCTGCTCGTAAACGTTCCTGATTCTACGATGCTGATTAGCTCCGTGAAAGTGTCACTGAATCCTGCCCGGGTCAAAGGCTATAATCAGATAGATGCCATTGGTTTGACATCAAGCAACAAACCTTTTGAATCTAAAATCAATGTTTTCAAAGATGCACCCAAAGAAATCATTAAAGAGAATTTGGGCCTCGGAGTAAATACCAAAGCGCAGGAAGTGGCTCCCATTATTTCGCCCGATGGAAAAACCATTTTTTTTACACGAGGGAAATACGAAAAAAATGTAGGAGGTGCGGAGAATCAGGATGTATGGTTCGCTACGCGTCAGGGTAACCAGTGGAATGAGGCGCAAAACATGGGTGCGCCCATCAACAATGCCGACAATAACGCTATCGTGAGTATTTCGCCCGACGGAAAAACGTTGTACCTTATGAATGTATACCGTCCAGATGGAACCATGACGTTTGGATTGTCGAAATCTACCCGCACCAAAACGGGCTGGACCATGCCCGTAGAATGTAAGATTGAGGATATTTATAACCTTGATAAAAAGAACAATACCGAGTTTACGCTCTCGCCCAAAGGAAATGTGTTGGTGATGTCGGTCAAGCGTCAGGATACCAACGGCGACCGTGATCTATACGTTAGTTTTCTAAAGGGTGATGGCTCCTGGAGTAAACCACTCAACATGGGTTCAATTATTAACACTGCTGACGTAGAAAGCGCTCCCTTTATCGCAACCGATAACAAAACACTTTATTTTACATCGTACGGCCATGCGGGTTATGGAGGCGGGGATATTTTTATGACGCGCCGTCTGGATGAATCGTGGACCAAGTGGAGTCTGCCCGAAAACTTGGGACCCGCCATCAATACCCCCCAATGGGATGGTTTTTTGAGTATTCCTGCCTCGGGAGAATATGCCTACGTAAGCTCCATGCAAAACACCTTAGGAGGGGAAGATTTATTTCGTTTTAAGGTTTACAACGCCATTCGCCCCGAGCCAGTGGCGATTATTTCGGGCAGTGTGATTGACGCCGATACCCGAAAACCAGTTACGACCGAAATTTTGACTAATTTATTGAAAGACAACACCAACGTTTCCAAAGTTGAATACGACCCCGAAACGGGGGAGTATAAGCTTATCTTGCCAGTGCAGCAATCGTATCGTTTGAGTGCGGTAAAGGATGGTTTTTTCCCGTTGGATGAAATTGTGGATTTGTCTAAAGACAAACGTTTTCGTGATATAAAACGGAATATTTTGTTGGTTCCCATCAAAGAAGGTAAGAAAATTACACCCAATGGAATCATGTTTGAGCAAAGTAAATTTGAGTTGCTGAACGAAGCCTTGCCTGACTTGGACCGAATCGCCGAAATGATGCTGAAATACACCAACATGGAGCTGCTTATTGAGGGCCATACCGACAATCAAGGTGATTTTAAGCTCAACATGGAACTCTCTGAAAACCGCGTAAAAGAAGTAAAAAAGTATTTGGTGGGTAAAGGTGTTGCCGAAAATCGCCTTCAGGTGAAAGGCTGGGGCTCTACCAAACCCGTAGCAAGCAATGAAATTGAAGAAACCCGTAAAAAAAATAGACGGGTGGAGTTTACGATTCTAAAGGTTTGATTTTAGCATTTTTTTGTTTAATTCGCTGACTTTAAAACAAGTCAGATGCCTGATACCCCCAAACGAGATTTAAAAGAGTACGTTGATGTAGGTCATTCGGAGCTAGAAAACCATCTGCGTACCCAAAACGCCCAATTTCAAAGTACCCTTGAGGAGGCCGATGCGGGGCGAAAGCTCACCGATTTTTTATGGCTAAATATCTTTGGTTTTGCTTATCATTACCTCAAAAGTCGTTTTGGCCCCCGTCATCCGTATCAATATTACCCCACCAGCGACGACACGGGGGTGTACAAAATGAAGGTCGAAAACGATACAGCTCAAATTGCGCTGCTCTCCGATTGGGCTTCTGATACACCCGAATCAGACCGCGTTGGCGCGGTCGTATCCTTCCATAAACCTGATTATTCGATTCATTTAGGCGATATTTATTTTGTGGGTGCGCCGTCTGAAGTACACGATAATTTTATCAGCCCCAAAGCGTCGTGGCCCCGTGGCAAATGGGGGAGTCTAGCCCTGGCTGGCAACCACGAAATGTATTCAAACGGAGCGGCGTTTTACAAAATGCTTTTGCCGACGATGGGCGTGCGCGATGCTAATGCAGCATCTGACGGTTTCAAACCGTCAGACGCGCCTGTGATTCGGGAACAAAAAGCTGGGTTTTTCTGCCTCGAAAATGACTATTGGCGAGTGATTGGCTTGGATACTGGCTATACCTCGGTAGAACGCCCTTTGGTCGAGATTCTTTCGCCGCCAGATTGCCACTTACGAAAAGAACAAGTCAAATGGCTGAAAAATCAACTTCGTCTCGACAATACCGACGACCGTCGCGGAATTATTTTTTTGAGTCATCATCCCCCTTTTTCAGATTTTAGAAAATCTTTTCCGCGTCCAGCGCGGCAAATTAGACAACTAATGGGGGAGTTTTTGCGTCCTGTGCTATGGATATGGGGGCATGAGCATCGGCTGGTGGGGTACCGAGAACGAAAGGTGGGTGGACTGCCCATTCACGGTCGCTGCATCGGACACGGCGGCATGCCAGTTGAGATAGACGCCCCGCGGGTAAATACCGATGCCATTCTATTTTATGATCAACGACGAAGGAAAAATATCCGCCGGATTGGCGTAGGGTATAATGGTTTTGCGTGGTTGAAATTTGAGCAAGAAAATCTCTCCATTGAGTACCGCGATGTGGAAGATAAAGTAGTTATGGGTGAAAGTTGGAGAATCAATCTTCAGTCGGGTTTGATTGATAAAATAGGATAAAATACGTTTTTGTTCAGCGCGAATTAACCAATATACCCCATGAAATTTAGCTTTATTCTTCTGAATATCAGTCTTTTTGGATTGCTGGGCTGTATCTCTGAGGTGAGCGATGACGTTGCTCCGCCCGGTGCCCCTGTATTTCAGGGAGAGGGCTACCGTCCCGTTTATCTTAGCACCGACGAAATGCGAAAAGTAAGCACCGACGCGCCGCAGGCTCTCCGTCGCCCAGGAAAAATTTATGTAAAAGGAAGTTATCTTTTTATCAATGAACAGGGGAAAGGCGTTCATTTGCTCAACAATGCTGACCCCGCCGCTCCCCAAAAGATTGCATTTATTAAGATACTTGGCAACGTGGACATAGCCGTAAAAGGAAACCTGATGTACGCCGATAACGGGCGGGATTTTGTGGTACTCAACATCGCAGACCCCACCAATGTTCGGTTGGTTAAGCGAATAGAAAACGCTTTTCCTGCGCAATCCTATCCCCCTTATCTCAACGCTTATTTTGAATGCGTTGACCCAAACAAGGGCACGGTAGTAGGGTGGGAAAAGGTGACAATGAAGCGTCCTAAGTGTTTTCGCTAAAAACCGATATGACCATGAAAAAGGCAGTTTTTACCACCGTTGTTGCAGCAATCTGGAGTTTGTTTTTGGCTTGTTCTACCGACAAAAGTGCCGATATTTCTCCCATTAGCCAGTCGGGTATTGGCGGCTCGATGGCTCGTTTTGCCATTGTAGGTAATGCCCTATATTGTGTTTTACCCGATAAATTGCAAGTATACGACATCAGTGCGCCCGATAGCCCAGTGGCAAAAAATTACGTAATGTTGAACGTGGGTTTAGAAACGATTTTTCCTTATAAAGATAATCTCTTCATCGGGGCCAGCGACGGCATGTATATTTTTGACAATCGGCAACCAAACAGCCCTTCGCTGCTTTCGCGCTACACCCACCTTCAGAGCTGTGACCCCGTGGTGGTTCAGGAAAATTATGCTTACGTGACGCTAAGAGGAGGCGTAAATTGCCGTCAGTTTACATCGTTGAGTTCACTAGATGTGGTCGATATATCGGATTTGAAGAATCCCCGTTTGGTGCATACCCAACCGATGGAAAGCCCGTATGGGCTGGGAGTGGATGGAGCACA
>JAIXPV010000323.1 GCA_027486105.1 Runella sp.
ATCAGCCGAGACCCGACTAAAATGAGTTTAAAGCGCAAACGCAAGAAAGCTGCTCGGGATGATGCCTATTTAATGACGCTACTGAGTCAACTTAACGTTTGATGCAATCACCCTACATTCTGACAATAAAGCGAATAACTTCAACCAGAAACATTATTTTTGGCGGAAATTTTAGAATAAAAATGACCGCAACGATTTTCCAAAATACCCAGATTGATACCAACGCTGCTTATTTACTCACCGACAGCCGGCAGTTGGTTTTTCCCCAACAAACCATTTTTTTTGCCATCAACGGCGCCCGCCACGACGGCCATCAATTCGTGGCCGAACTCTACAAAAAGGGTGTTCGCCAATTTGTGGTTGAACAAAAAAGCCTCAACCATAAGCTCTTAGCCACCATTGAGTCTTTTGAAAACGCCCGAATTTGGATCGTTGAAAGCAGTTTAAAAACACTACAAGACGTAGCAAAACGCCACCGTGCTCAATTTGACATTCCAGTCATTGGTATCACGGGTAGCAACGGCAAAACCATCGTCAAAGAATGGCTAGGCCAACTCCTCAGTGCAGATTATCGAACCGTAAAAAGTCCCAAAAGCTATAACTCCCAAATCGGCGTGCCGCTGTCGGTATGGCAAATGAACGAAACCCATACATTGGGGATTTTTGAAGCGGGGATTTCGCAGATTCACGAAATGAAAGCGCTTCAGGAAATCATTCAGCCCAGCATCGGCATATTCACCAACATAGGATCTGCACACGACGAAGGCTTTAGAAGTCGTAAACAAAAAGTAACCGAAAAGCTGCGTCTTTTTACTCAATGCCAACAACTCATTTATCGCGCCGATTATACAGATATTGACGAAGAAATTAACCTAATTTTAAAATCCGTTAATCCAAAATGCCAGTTAATCAGCTGGGGTTCTGGCGAGGGCTGTTTGATTCAGGCCGAGTGGCATCAAGATACCGAACAAACCTACGTGGTACTAAAATCGGCCGTTGAAAGCTACGATAACCAACTTTTTACCGTTCCTTTTACCGACGAGGCATCAGTTGAAAACTGCATTCATTGCCTAATTTTAATGCTTACCCTAGGCATACCTTCGGCCGAAATCAGGCAACGTATAGGGCGTTTGCGGCCTATTTCTATGAGGCTTGAGCTGAAAGAAGGGATTAACAACTGCTATTTAATAGATGATACTTACAACAATGACCTTGTAGGATTGACAATTGCACTCAATTTTTTGAGCCAACAAGAACAGCGCACCCAAAAGGTAGCGATTTTGTCTGATTTGTTGCAAACAGGACAAAAAGAGGACGAACTATACAGTCAAATCAACACCTTACTGCATGAAAAGGGCGTTCAAAAACTTATCGCCATCGGCGAAGCCTTTGAACGGAATGCCCGATTCATTGAGGTAGAAGCCCAATATTTTACCACAACCAATGACTTTCTTGCCAAATTATCTACTCACTCATTCCGAGATTCATTGGTGCTTATAAAAGGTGCCCGCCCCTTTCAGTTTGAGCGGATTGTGCACCGTTTACAGCAAAAAGTCCATGGAACAATGTTGGAAATCAACTTGGATGCTCTGACGCACAACCTTAATTTTTACCGCAATCGCGTCGGCAACGACACGCGCATTATGGTCATGGTTAAGGCGTTTGCGTACGGCAGCGGCAGCGCCGAGGTAGCCCAATTATTGCAGTTTCATAGGGTTGATTATTTGGCCGTGGCCTACACCGACGAAGGAGTTCAGCTGCGCCAAAATGGTATTGAGTTGCCAATTATGGTAATGAATCCATCGCCTTCTACGTTTGAAAAACTCATTGAATATCAACTCGAACCTGAAATTTACAGCCACAAAATCCTTGATGAATGGCTCAGTTTTCAGTATTCAAGCCCTACAACAGAAGAAGAAGTTAGAGATGAAGTACAGGCGGTTCCGATTCATATCAAGCTTGATACGGGTATGCACCGGCTGGGTTTTACTGAAGTCGATTTGCCGTTGCTGGTTCATAAACTACAACAATTCCCGACCTTAAAAGTAGCTTCAGTTTTCAGCCATTTGGCAGGAGCAGATGAAGCCATTCATAATGAATTTACGCGTTCACAATTCGAGCGTTTTGTCTCGGGTGCCTCGCTGCTTGAACAGGCTCTGGGTTATCGACCACTGCGTCATATTCTCAATTCGGCGGGCATCGTTCGGTTTCCAGATTATAAACTTGATATGGTGCGGTTGGGAATCGGACTCTATGGCGTAGAAGTAAATCGGCTAGAACAGCGGGCTTTGCAGCAAATCGGCACGTTCAAAACGGTGGTTTCTCAGGTGAAGCACCTCCCCGCAGGTGAAACAATCGGCTACAGCCGCAACGGAATTTTAGAAAAAGCAGCCTCCATCGCCACCATTGCCATTGGCTACGCCGACGGTTTTGACCGCCGTTTTAGCAAGGGAGTCGGTAAAGTACTTATCAACGGGGCTTTGTGTCCAGTAGTTGGCAATGTGTGCATGGACATGACCATGGTAGATGCAACGGGTGTTACGGTGCAAGAAGGCGACGAAGTCATTATTTTTGGAAATGACCTGCCAATCGTACAATTGGCAGATCAAATCGGAACTATTTCTTACGAACTTTTGACGGGCATCAGTGAGCGAGTCAAACGTGTTTTTTACAAGGAATAACCAAACTAATTTCTATTGTTTGCTAGGAATTTTGGCTTTGGCGTCTTCAAACGTTTTTTTCTTTGTTTCCAAATCCGTCTGCGAAGTGGCTACGTCTTTTACGTTCACTTCTAGGTCTTTACGCAAATTCGTAAGTTCTTTTTCCGTTTTCTCAATGTCTTTTCTAAGGCTTTCCCCTTTGCGCGTCAGTTTGCTAAAGTTCTTTTCAGATTCTTTCATGGCCTCTTCAGCTACGCGGGCATCGTCGTAAAGGATGGCATCTTCGGCAAACTTTTTCAGAAAAGTTTCGGCTTCAGCATAACCTTTGGTTCCCTGAGTTACGTACGAGCCACTGCCCAAATCAAGGTAAATAAACACCTGCGAAAGTCCCTTTTTTGAACTCACCTGACTCGCCAAATTGATGGGTGAAGATGAAATACTGGGGATGCTCGCACTCGGTGCCCGATATACTCCTCCCCGTGAGCTGCTTACCTTACCATACTGCTTGAGATAGTCTTCCCAATATTTACCAAGATACTTTTCTTCGATTTTTGTCGTTACGTATAAGCCTTCAAAACTTGATTTATCAATTTCACGCTTATCAGGCAAAACGGTCTGTGCTTCGCAAGTATACCCCCAAAAAACGCTTAAAGCTGCAATCAACAGAATCTTTTTCATTTTTTTACCAGTTAAAATTACCAATCTTACAATGTTATCCTTTGACATTACGTACACAATTTAGTTCGCAATGTTACAAATAACAATGACATTTCACCGAATTGTAAAGTTCTATTTTATTAATCGTTAGAAATTTTAGCCTACCGTCCTTATTTTTACATCACTAATGCCTGTCAATTCACCTAACCTAATGAAAAGTGAAACAAAAAACGCAAATTAGATTCGTAAACAAAGACAAAAACCAATTCTTCCCTACGTTAAAGAAAAGAGTCGATGCCTATTTTCAAGACCGCCAACTTTCAAAAAACGCCAACAACACGCTGATTGTAAAAACGACCGTTCTGACGGCCATGTATCTACTTCCTTTTATCGTTTTGTTGTGGTTGCAACCTCCCCTCGGCATCAGCCTTGCGTTGTGGTTTATTATGGGGCTGGGATTAGCGGGTCTGGGAATGAGCGTAATGCACGACGCCAACCACGGTGCATATTCAGAAAACGCCAAAACAAACTACTGGATTGGCAATATTTACCTCAATATGCTAGGCGGGTCTACCTTCAATTGGAACCTCCAACACAATGTGCTACACCACATGTACACCAACGTAGTGCACATTGATGAGGACATTAACGATAAGTTGGTGCTAAAATTTTCGCCCCACACGCCAGTCAAATCTTTCCATCAACTTCAGTGGGTTTACGCCTTTTTTTTCTACGGAATTTTGACGCTGTATTGGGTATTGGCCAAAGACTACGTTCAGTTTATTGGCTTCACCAAAAGCGGCGTAAATAAGGGGACTAAAGCAGAAAATGCCCTGACACTGCTCAGAATCACGCTGGTAAAAGTCATCTATTTTGCCATTATTATCGGTGTACCCACGTTGGTGTTTCATTTGCCAGTGGGCGAAGTAATCCTTGGATTTTTGGTGATGCACTTTGTAGGCGGGGTGATTCTGACCACCGTTTTTCAACTTGCCCACGCGGTAGAAGGAACGAGTCATCCGCTTCCTAACGAAAAAGGCATCATCGAAAACGATTGGGCCATTCACCAGTTGAATACAACCGTCAATTTCTCGCGCCATAACAAATGGCTATCGTGGTACGTAGGCGGGCTGAATTTTCAGGTAGAGCACCACCTTTTCCCTAAAATCGCGCATGTTCATTACCCAGCATTGGCACCGATTGTCAAAGAAACTGCCGAAGAGTTTGGGATTCCCTATCTAGAAAATCCGTCGTTTGGGGTGGCTTTGCGCTCACACATTGCCAATCTCCACCAACTCGGACGCCTCCCCGACCTCAACGAAGCCATTGGGTAGCGTCTAAAGCAAATCGTTTTTGAACGCGTATGCCACCAGCCCCGCCGTATTTTTGGTGCCCGTTTTTTCTAGCAACCGCAACCGGTGGCCTTCCACCGTGCGGGGGCTAACGAACAGCTTTTCGCTGATTTCTAGCGTTGAAAGGCCCTCGCAAAGCAGTTGTAATACTTCCATTTCGCGCGGAGAGATTTGTACCTTGCTGTTAAACAATGGGGCTGGAGGCGTGGCCCGCGTGATTACTTTGCGGTGCAGGGCTTTGGAGACAAAATCGCTGTAATAAAAACCATCAGACATCACGCGGCGAATGGCGTTTTCGACTTCTCCTGGCTCGGAGTCTTTCAGCAAATAACCGTTGACGCCCTTTTCAAGCAGGTGTATGATGAACCTGTCTTCTTCGTGCATGGAAACGATAATCACTTTAACGTGTGGAAACTGCGACTGAATG
>JAIXPV010000598.1 GCA_027486105.1 Runella sp.
CGCTGGAGACCATTCTGGATATTCTCCGCTCGAAAAGCCTGCAAAGCTGGCTCGAATTTTACCGCTAAATTCTTGCCCAACGGACGTCTTTGCGGACACCAAAACTCAAAAGTATCCACACCAATATCTTCAGATGGTTCCTGCTTGCCATAGTTGGAAACCGCTTTATTAACTAAATTAAACACCGATAACAACCCCGTAATGCGCTGGTCGGAATACTGCAATTTTACTTTTTCGTTTTTTTGAATGGTCAAAAAAGCATAGCCCAAATTTTCTGAGTCTTGATATGCTTTCAGTGCATCAGCTATGTTAAAATCTAAATGCACACAATTACGGCCTTTTTCCAACGGAATCTGGCGTTTTTCGAGGATAATATCTGGCGTGTGATTGGTGGCTTTGCCCGAAATCCGCAGCTCTATTTCCAGTTCGGTTGGTTCATCGGCGTAAGGATGGAGGATGGCTTTAAATTTAACGTTAGTGGAAACGGAAACGTCGGCGAGGTTTTGAACGGCAGGCGCCGAGCCCTCGTCGACGTTGGTAATCGGCAACATCTGCGCCGCTGAAAACTCCATGCGTTGCGGCTCACCCCAGGGCAGTAACTCTTCTAAAGCCAGCTCACTGCTGGCTGAAATGGTCGCCTTTTGAACCAAATCTTGGCCATCCTGCAAACGTAAATTAGGAATATGTTGCCCTGTTTTGAGCAACTCCTGCTGTAGAGACCCAATATGGTGCTTATCTGAAAGCTGACGAGGCAGCAGTCCTTTTTCAATGCACATTTTGGCTGCCATGCCCACGGCCTGCCCGCCGTGAGCACTCGTGGCCATCACCCGCGACGATCCAAACGCCACATGACTTGCCGAAATGATACGCCCCGCTATGAACAGGTTATTGATATTTTTGGAATAAAAACAACGATACGGGATTCCGTAAATTCCTTTACTATGCCATTGATTGCAACTGGATTGACCAATTTCCGAAAAAACCCCATCTGACGGGTGCAGGTCAATCGACCAACCACCAAAGGCAACATCATCAAAATGAGCACGTTGCTCCACTATGTCCTGTTGTATCAGCATATAGTCTCCTTCAAAACGACGGCTTTCGCGTTTGCCAGGAATATGCCCGACCCATTCCAAAGTAAGGTTCTCGGCTTCGGGAAAATTCCCCGAATTTTTGATATAGTCCCACACCCCGTAGACCACTTTCCACAACTCCCACTTGATGGTTTCGGTCTCGTGAACGGTGTCCAAGCGCCCTCCATACTCAATCCACCAGAGTTTACAACCAAACTCCTGCGTGTTGAACGAGCGAAACTTAGGCACTTTTTGGGTGACATCATGGGCAAAACTCGGCGGCACAAAAGTGATGGGTTTACCAGCATCTTTAGAATAAAAATAGAGGCTGTGCCCCAACAACTCCCCGTACTCTTTGGAAGGCGCAAATTTCTCCCCAAATTCTTCCTTCGATTCCGCCCCCATGCGGAAAGCCGCCCCAGACAAAAACCCTAAAATCCCGTCTCCCGAAGCATCACAAAAAAGAGGGGCGTCGAGTTCGTAGTGCGTCGAATTTTGTGAACAAAAGGCGTACACTTTTGAGATGGTATCAGGCGAAGATTTATCCAAATCGTAGACCGATGTATTGAGCAGCAGCGTGATATTTGGCTCAGAAACAACTTTTTCGAGCAAAATAGTATCAAAAATAAGCGGATTGCTGTCGGGATTTCGGTACATATTTTCGACCAACAATTCGTCAATTACGCCCCCTTCTCGGGCCCAGCGATTGTTATTGCCCATGTGTGAAGTAGCCCCCAATACCCACAATCGCACTTCGCTTGATGAGTTTCCCCCCAATACAGGGCGATCGGTGACGAGCACTACTTTTATTCCTGCCCGAGCCGCCGTAATCGCCCCGCACAAACCAGCTAAGCCACCTCCCACCACGACCAAATCAGTGGTTAATGCGACACTTTTAGGCGTTCTTTTGCCTGTTGCTTCTGCTTTAATCATTCTTATTTCTTTCAAAAATTCGATTAATCCTATTCTTTGTTCTGTTTTAGACTTTTCCCGTCTAGGCGACCCCGTCCCCAAGACGCGAAAAGTCTGTTTATTTTAATTCAAATGTTTCAGTAACCACCGAAAAGCCCGTGGGTTTTAGTACTTCCAATGTTATATTTTTCTCAAAACCTCGTACGGGCACCTTTACTTCAACACTTTGACCGGGCTCTAAATCAGGAACTAAGATTGTTTTTCCGTTGGTTTTAAGCATGTATTTTTTAATGGCATACGCAGGAAAATCATTTCGAGCTTTTACCCGAACCACCAATTGATGTTGTCCCTGCCCGCCTGCTTGATAGCTTACTTTTTCGAGTGTAACGGGTGCCATTTCGCGGCGGTGGGCCGCATACAAAGGCCGCAGACCGCGCTCTGGCTCTACCAGTCCCCACGGCCGGTAGCCATTGGGGGCCGTTCCTGCGTGCCGACTTTGATAATCATTATACGACCACCAAGCAGCTCCAACTACGTAGGGCCGTTTTCTAATTTCCGCCATTATATTCTCAAGATGAGTCACTTGCCCCGCTTCTCCCGTCGCATTATCAGCCCGGGTTCCCCACTCACTGATCAGAATGGGTTTGTCTGGATATAAATTGTGAATATGGTCGAGCGCTTTTGCATGATTGCCGTAGGTATTAGTTGAAACAAAATCGCAGTATTGGGTTGCTTCATCTTCGGGTTTGGCGGGCAAAATATTGAGTCGCATCGATGCAAAGGTATAAAGTCGCGTAGGGTCAAGGCTTCGGCCATATGTCATCATATCTTTGGTCCATCGCTTTCCTGACGGTGTTTCGGACAGGTATTCATTCCCCACACTATACGCAATCACACTTGGGTGATTCCAATCACGCTCCATCATTTCCCGAAACTGCTGCTGAAATTTGCGGCGAATGGTGTCATTGTCCATTTGGGTAGGGGTAAGCTGCCAGTTTCCAGGCTCGGTAATGATGAGCATTCCGTAGCGGTCGGCCAAATCGTAAAAGTTATCGCTCGGTGTATAGTGGGTCAAACGGTGAAATTCCATTCCAGCTTCTTTCATCAATTTAAAATCTTTCTCTACCAGCCAATCGGGTTCCAGTGAGCCCAATCCTGGATAATCAACGACCCGGTTTCCTCCCGCCAACCGAATCGGTTGACCGTTGAGCAACAACTGAGCATTCCGCACTTCCACTTTCCGAATGCCGAAGTTCGTAGAGAGCGTATCACCGCTAATGGCTGCCTGAAGTTGATACAAGGTAGGCTCGTCAAGGTTCCATAACTTTACTTCGGTGGCTTTCAGCGAAGTTTCAGCTTCCAAAATCGCCATTTGCCCAGCACCAATAGAGGGCGAAGTTGTTTTCCAGACCAGTTTCAAAAGTTGATTTTCCAATGAAATACCCGTCGTTAATTTTGGCGTAACGGTCTGTTTGGATGTATTTCGTACGCGGGCTTTTAGGCGCACAGTCGCGGTGCCTTTTGCCAAATCGGGCGTAGCTTCCACTTTAAGGTTTTCCAAGTAAACCTCTGATTCTGTGGTTAGATAAACAGGCCGAATCAAACCGCCGTAGTTAATCCATCCCGGAAACGGGTCATTGGCATTTCCGTTGTCTTTGGCGCCAGGAATAGAGCCTGTTTGCCAAGTGTCATTATTGATAGAAACAGCTAAGACGTTATCACCTGATTTCAGGAAATCAGTAATGTCAAAATGAAAAGGAGTGTAGCCGCCTTCGTGCGTACCTACTTTTTGGTTGTTGACCCAAACATCCGATATATAATAAGCCGCGTCAAAATGTAAAACAACACGTTTTCCCGCCTGAGGTTGCCAAGGGAATGACTTCCGATACCACACCGTTCCCGTATAAAACTGATAGCGTGGGTCGACCGAAAAGCAATGCGGAACGGTTACTTTATCCCAACCATTTATATTATAACTATCTTTAAACCAACCTCTTGAATCTCCCACCCCTCGAGGATCCATGGCAAACGACCACTGTCCGTGTAACGCCACTGCATCCGACTGCCGAAGGGTGTATTGCCCAAAAGCAGTAATAGAAACCAGAAAAAATAAAGCACTTAATTTCATACAGTTTTTTTCAATTGATTGTCAGGGCTAAAGCCCTTGTTTATTGTTCATTTTCGTTCACGGCCTTAAAGAAAAAAGCGGAGCAGTTCATTTTAGGGCAATTCTATTTTATATCCACTGATACAGCATTTTGCCTCGATAACTCTATTTTTTGTGCTGCTCGCCACGGAATAATTGCTCCCAAAAGAATCACGACCGCAATGGCTGCCGTAACCATGCCTCCCGACGTGGCAAACGCGCTCAATCCCAACAACATGGCCGCCACAAAAACCAACGCACCCGCAATGACCCGCATTCCGAAACGATTCTGACGTTTGATTTCGATGGCTTCCTCTTCGGTTTCCGCCAATTTGGCCGCTTTACGGGTGGCTTTGGTGGCTAGGTATTGTTCGTATTCTTCGGAAATTAGGCCTTTCGAACGAGCGTACAATTCGTAAACAAGGAGCAACAACAAAGGAAGCCCAATACCAATGATGGTTTCCAAAGCCCGGCTCAATTTAAAGTCCAACAACCACGGCGACAAGACTTTAAAGAATAGATTGACAGTTAGCCCAATGACCGTAATCCAAAAGGTGGTCTTTCCGTTGATTCGTTGGGAAAACAGTGCCCAGAGTGGTGGCGCTAACAACGGCCCGCCAGAAATGGCCGAAATGCTCAACACCACTTCCACAATTCCACCCGCCGCAGGTACGAGTAAGGCAATCACAATCATGCCCAAGCCAAAGCCCCAAGAGGAAAGTCGGGCTATTTTAATCAGCTGTTTATCAGACGCTGTCGGATTTATAAATCCTTTGTAAATGTCATTGGTAAACACCGCCGAAACCACATTGAGCGTAGTATTGGCGCTAGCAGAGGTAGAGAAATACATCCCTGTCAACATCAGTCCCAACAACCCTGGCGGTAATACAGCTTTACAGATTAGCAGGTAGGCATTTTCGGTATCCAAACCCACCAAATCGGGATTTAGTGCGAGGTAAATCATGGGCGGAAGCA
>JAIXPV010000339.1 GCA_027486105.1 Runella sp.
ATTATTTGAATTTCACGTGTAAAATAAGCTATTTACACGATAGGGATATTTTGGCAGCTAAGTTCATTTTGGTCGATCGTTTTTTACCAGTTACCACTCTGTTACATAAACTAATTTGCGGCATAGATGGCCAAATCGCGGTTTGTGGTCACTTACTGTACTATCACTTTTCCCATTGCTATTTGGTAGGGTTTGTGTTTGGAACTATCAGATGTCGTTTTAGTACCAGGTAAGTGTTTTTTTTAGAAAAAATTAATTCTCCCGCTCAAAAAACTAGATTCTCCACAATGAAAACCTCTACGCCCTATCTCTCCAATCTTACGCCTTTGCGCGGCATTGCCCCATTGCTAACCGTCATGTTTCACGTTGATTTAATGCTGGGAAATGGAGGGGATCTGCTCGTGAAATTCGAAGATTCGCTGTTATTTACTCGTCTATATCTGATGGTCGACTTCTTTTTTGTACTGAGTGGATTTGTCATGTATCATGTCTATGGCAAATGGTTCAGTGAGACAGTTCAAAAGGTGGACTTTAAGTGGTTTACCGTGGCTCGTTTTGCACGAGTATACCCACTGCATTTTGTTAAGCTTTTGTACTGTATTGGGCTTAAGCTAATTTTTTTGGCGGCAGGCGGTATTGATACCAACCCTATGGATGCCGTCAGTAATAATTGGAAGGCCATTCCGAGTCATTTGCTGTTATTGCATAGCCTGAATGTCAACGAATGGTTTCCTTGGAACAATGCCTCATGGTCTATCAGTACCGAGTGGTGGATATATATGTTGTTTCCGTTTTTGGTCAAGCCTTTTAGGCGCCTTAAAACTGCGGGGAGGATTGCCGTGGTGGCGGCCTGCTTTGCGGGGTTTTTGGCCATTACATTTTTAATAGTGCCTATTGTTACCGTTCCTGCTTCAATCCCCTTCGTTGCCGTCAATCCCGCTGATTTAAGCATCAATGTGTCCTATCAATACGGCTTTTGCGGTGTTTGTTTGGGTTTGTATTAGGGTTGATGGTCTATCAATTTTACACCGAAGGAGTTATTAAAAGGCTGATTGCCAATGGGTATGCCTTGGTTTTGCTGACGCTGGGATTGGGGTTATGTATGCATTTTGCCGTACCTGATGTTTTGTCCGTTGCTTTTTTTCCAATCCTGTTGCTTTCTGCCGCCTATGGAATTCCAAATATGGATGCATTTTTTTGGACAAAACCCATGCAAAGAATCGGAGACTGGTCGTTTTCAATTTATCTGGTGCATCAGCCTTTAATGTACACGATTGGCAGAGTCATGGCTTATTTGAATCCTCCGAATCCTAACGCACCCGCTGGGCCGTCCCCCCCCAAATGGAGATGCTAACGGGCTGGATAATATGCGCGATATTTGTTGCCTTTACATTGTTTGTCTCGTACCTGACGTACCGCTTTGTGGAAGTACCCGCTCGTAATTGGATTAACGCAAGATATGGTAAAAACGCACTGCCTGCGGTTAATCGAGCCTCACTTCTCTCGAAATTGAAAACGAGAAATGATTCAGCCTCCCCCAATGCGTTTTGCCTGAAACAGTACCAAGGATTCTTACTTCAAGGCTTCTTTAATACTGATGAGCATTATGTTGCGCTCTGCAATTACCTTTTTGACAGCGGCACAAACGCCCGTGTTACGCCCTCGCGGTCGTAAGCCACGTTTTCGTAACCCGTATGGCCCACGCCTTTCGTGTCACCGCTATCGTATCCTGGGTGCTCAACCAAAAAATGAGTACCCGGTGTAAGCGCCTTTAATATGGCTACTAAGTCTTGCTCTTTTTGCTCTGGTGTTTTGGTTGCTCCCCCAAATCCGTTGATGCGCAGTATACCTGGAGGCATTTGAATCGGTAATTTATACTCGGCCGAAAGCCGTTCTGTGAGGGCTTTCACTTCGGCATTGTCGTTTGTGCACCCCATGTGCGCAGAGAGATGACTGGTCCATGGCAGGTATTTTTTGACTAACTCAATTTGAGCCCTAAATTCACGCTCTACCTCTGCGATGTTAAGGGGGTTTTGGAGGAGGTAAGCGCTGTTTTTAAGGGTTTTGTTTTCCCAGATAAACTGAGGGAAATAACCATCAGCATCGGTGAGACTTGGGGCATGCGTCAAGGGCCGCCATTTAAGGTTTTCCCATTCGCTGGTGAGGCAGAGATGTACGCCTACGTCGTAGTTGGGTTGAGTTTTGAGCATTTTAACGGCTTCCATAAACCACGGTGCCGTAGCGAGGATTTCTACCGAACGGCTGATGCCGTCGGTGTATACTTTCATGCAGGCTTCATTGGCTGTGTGGCAAAAGCCAATA
This sequence comes from Runella sp., assembly GCA_027486105.1. GTDB lineage: Bacteria > Bacteroidota > Bacteroidia > Cytophagales > Spirosomataceae > Runella. The sequence continues at coordinate 2,323 of JAIXPV010000339.1, forward strand.
TCGTCTGAGCGAATAATGAGCGGATTTCGTTGGGGTTTTGGGCCATAGAAATCTGAAAACAAAAGCTAAAAAAAAGCAGATATTTCATGGGGTTGTTAGGGGGGATAGCTGGTCTTTTATTCAAGGAATTCGACGGATAAATATACTGACTACCTAAAGAAGGATGCTGGAGATGAGGGTAAACAACAAAACGAGTGAGCTTGGACCTTGGAGTTACAACTTAGGTGTTTCGAGGTTTTTCCTTCTTCTGCTGCTGCCAAAGCTTGTACGTAAGGTATTTTTTTTTGGCGAAGTAGTACCCTTTAATTAAAAAATAAGGGATAAATAGCGGGGATATAACCAGCAAGCAAAGACCCAAAATAATCCCAAGAAGAACCCTGACTATTTTTACGAAAAGCTTCATTGTAGGGGTAGAATAGTAACAAAACGTAATTATTACGCAATATACGCCAAGATTACACCTACTGGAAAATAACTTTTGGTATATTTAATTTTATACGTTAAAATTTAAAAAATAAAGGAATTACATCCTAAAGATAAAGCGAAGCTAAAGAAAAATGGTTATCAAAAGGTATATTTTGTTGCTGTCTAACAAATTGATTTTCAATGGAATAGGGTAATGCTGCTTTTCTCAACAAACAATTGATTAACTTCTGCGTAAATTATCCAAAACTACCGCTGCGGCAATGCCGACATTCAACGATTCTGCTCCGCCAAAGCGCGGAATCGTAATTTTGTTGGTAACAAATCTTTCGACCGTCGGCCCGATGCCGTTTGACTCATTGCCCATCACGATATAGCCCGTATCTCCAAAGGAGGTTTGGTGGATGTTATTTCCTTCCAAAAAAGTTCCGTAAATACGTGTTTCATGTTCCATATTGCTTACCTTCTCCAAATACGTAGTTAACGCTGCATAATACCCTCTCACGCGCGTGAAGGAGCCTTTGCTTGCCGCAATGACTTTGGGGTTATACCAGTCGGTGGTGGTTTGTGAACAGATGATTTTTGTGATGCCGTACCAATCGGCAATGCGGATGATAGTGCCGAGGTTTCCGGGGTCACGGATGTCGTCGAGGACGAGCACGTATTCTCCTTTTTCGGCATACAAAAAATCATTGTCTTTCGTTTTTACAACAGCTAAGGCGGCATCGTTGGTTTGCAGCGTACCTGCCCGGGCCAGTTCGTCGGCGGTGGCGATTTCGAGGCGAAAAGGTTGTTTCTCTAATTTTTGCGTATTTTCTTTGTAAAATTGCTCCGTAACCACCACCAATTCGGTCTGAAAATCAGCGGTTAAGAGTTCTAATACACTTTTGGCGCCTTCTACCAAAAAAGCGTTGTGTTCCAGTCTGAATTTCTTTAATTGCAGTGAGTGAAGGTATTTTGTGAGATTTTTAGATAACATTTGCGTGATATATCAATTTTCAAAAAGGATTCGGAATGCGTCATAAAGCCATTTTTACAGTTCTGAAAAGATTTTACCCTTCTGCGGGACGTATGGCCGAGTTTTTAAGCTGCAAAGATACGATTCAGTATCACAAACCGAGGCGAGTTGTTGGCTCGGTCTCTCTTTTTAAAGGTGTTTTTTGGGTCGGTGTATGTTTCTTTTTATTGGCCTGCTCCAACAAAAGTACTCCCAAAAAAGACGAGTATCTGTTAGGGAATCAAGTTTTTAAAGGCAATTCGGTGGTAAAAACTGAAGCCTTGGAACCACTTTTGCCCCAACGCCCCAACAAAAAATTTCTCGGAATTCCAGGCGCAACGGTCTCCCTTTGGATTTATCAGGCGTTGGACAAACGATACGACCGCGATACGCAACGCATCAAATTTGATACCCTTAGTCGCTACTATGAGCGGCAGTTTACCCGCTACGCCGACGACTCTCGCAAGCTCGCAGCGCTGCGCCGCAAATACAATCGCTTGGTAAATAAATACCGCCTTCGGATTGAAGAAGGGAATTGGGGAATGCGTACGTTTGGGGAGGCTCCAGTTTACTTTTTCGAAAAAAATGCCCGCAATAATGCCGTTAAAATCAAAGGATATTTAGTCAATGAAGGCTACCGCGATGCCGATGTTGAGTTTATAACCGATACCCTTTTCGGTCGGATTCGTACTACTTACAATATTTTTGAAGGAGTGCCTCATGTGTTGAGAGATGTCGATATTTTGACGCACAAAGATGCCGAGTTTGACAGTTTATTGTCGGCAACCAAAACCGCCTCTTACCTTAAATCTGGCAATAATTTTAGGTATAGCGACGTGGTAAGTGAAATCGCCCGGGTGGAGCAATTGATGCGGAACAACGGTTATTTTGGGTTTGATCGCAACTATCTACGGCCCGTACAAAGTGCCACTGGCAAACGAAACGGCGGTTTTTTGGTCGATACTACGGGTCATAATCCCTCCACCGATTCGCTTTTTCACATTGTAGATGTGAAAGGATTACAGATAAATTATCCCCGTAATCACGACAAACATACGCGATACACGTTCAATCCCGTGGGGTTTAGGGTGGAAAGCCTACCCGGAGAGCCACCTTTTGTGATGCGCGACACTGCGGTTTATCGGGGCATTCAGTATTCGTTTACGCCCAAACATTATTATTCTCCACGGGTACTCAACGAAAAGATCCTGATTCGTCCGGGCAATATTTACCGACAAAAAGATTGGGATGAAACCTCGCGCCAATTGAGTGTTTTGGATCAGTTTCTGTTTATAAATATTGATACCGATACCACCAACGGCAACATAAAAACCCTGATTCGGGTGATTCCGCACGATAAATACCAAGTAACAGGGGAGGGTGGGG